>DMRR01000245.1:0-4091 GCA_003455275.1 Bacteroidota bacterium
GATTTCGTGAATACAAATGTTGTGCGTCATGCTTTGACTGCACTGCAAACTCCAAGCTGACGAGTCAAATTTTATATTTGAAACAACTCTTTAGACAATTGAAATAAAACAAAAATGAAATCTTCGTTTCGAAAAAATCTCCCAATCATTCTCTGGTGGACTGCTGTGTTATCTGCATCAATTTATTTCTATCATCGTGATTTGGCTTCTTTCTTTTCGCCAAACAGGACTGCACACGAACAATCCATTAAATGGAGATTGATGATTCATTTTATTGCAGCATCTGCTACACTTTTTCTCGGACCGCTTCAATTCATTCCTTATATCAGAAATAACTTCAAAACATATCATCGCACCGCAGGAAAAATTTATATTGTTGGCTCAATAATTTCCGCTTTGATGGTTTTTCTTTTTATGTCTCAATATGAATTAACAGGTTCTATTCTATCTCTCACACTTTTAGCGAGCATTTGGCTATTTACAACATGTGCAGCATTTTGGTTTGCTTTGAAAAAGAATTTTAAAATGCACAAGCAATTTATGATTCGTTCGTATGTCTGGGCATTTGCTTTTATATTAATCCGAGCATTGCCGATACTACAAAGTGCTACTGGCATATTTAATTTTATTAAAGGTGATGAAATGAGGTTGACAGTTTACGAATGGATATGTTGGATTTATCCGTTGATAGTAACAGAATTTCTTTTGAGTTGGTTGCCTTCTATAAAAAAATACAGCATCTCTAAAAAATGACATTTCAAATAACTAACATATCTGCAACTTTCGGACTTGACAGCTTCGTGGTGAAAGTAGCACGAACGCACAACAAAAAGCTTAACGCAATAATTTTTTTGAGGGGTTTATCGGTTAATCAAAGTGTTGTGCTCCGAACAAACATTCTGCAAGTGCAAAAAATGCGAACTACTTTATGGAATGTAATCTATCTGTTTGTTCGCATTTTTTGCGGAGAGTGTATCGCTCCGAAGCCCTCAAAAAAATTACTGCGTCAAGCCCTTCTTCGTTATGCGTCATACTTGTGAATACTACTAATCCTGCAATTTATGCAAGAACCGAGCAGACAAAAGAGGGGATGTGAAAGCTTCCCCAAAATTAGTGTCGTTTTAAAATAGAGTTAAAACACCTAAATTTGGAAAAGATGAAAAAGACAAAATTCAATGAAAGCCTGATTCTTGGTATCCGTAAGGAACAGGAACAAGGCAATCCGTTATTTACAAACCTATTATGGCCAATTCATACTACCGATTTGCAATAAATAAATGTGAAGAAAAGTTGTCGTTAATAAAAAAGATTATAAATAGATACAATTCTTAAAATGACTTATATATGAGAAAAAGAGCCACAATCGATACAACGATTAAAATGTTATCAGCTATTTCCGAAATTAATAGTGAATTCTTAGATCCTAAAAGCAATAAGCGATTGCTTTTCGAACGAATTCTAAGTATTCTTTTAGATTTTTCAGGCAGTGAATATGGTTTTATTGGTGAAATATTATTTAGAGATGGCTCTCCGTTTTTAAAAACATATTCTATAACTGATATATCCTGGAATGATGAAACGAGAGCTCTCTACAAAAAATATGAAACGCAGGGAATGGAGTTTACAAACCTTAACACCTTGTTTGGTTATTGTATACGGACCGGAGAAGTTGTAATTTCTGACGATCCGGTCAACGATCCTCGAAAAGGCGGTTTGCCGAAAGGACACCCTCCCCTGAATCATTTCATGGGAATTCCGATCAAAGATAAACACAATGTAATGATTGGAATGGTGGGAGTAGCAAATAAAAAAGATGGGTATTCTGAAGATGATTTAACTTTTATAAGCCCACTGATAACACTATGCTCGTCTATAATTTCAGCCCTAAAGAACATTACAGCAAAAGAATATTTTTCAGACGCCTTAGATTCTTATCGGAATGCGATAGATAGACATGCAATAGTATCTGTAACCGACCAAAAGGGTGTTATTACATATGTCAACGAAAAATTTTGTGAGCAATCTAAATATTCTTCACAAGAATTGGTTGGAAAAACTCATGCAATAGTAAATTCTGCATACCATGATAACGCATTCTTTAGAAATCTTTGGAGAACCATTGGTTCAGGAGAAATTTGGCAGGGTGAAATTCGAAACCGCGCCAAAGATGGTAGCATTTACTGGGTGAACGCTACGATTGTCCCCTTTTTAAATGAAAACAAAAAACCATACCAGTATGTGGCCATTCGTAATGATATCACTCAACTTAAAAAACAGGAGCAGGAATTAGAAAATATCTTCCAGTTATCTCAAGACTTACTATGTATCGCCACATTGGAAGGAAGATTTTTAAAAACTAGCAACTCTTTTACCAATCTGCTTGGTTATAGCAAAGAAGAATTGTTAAAAATACCTTTTCTTGATTTAATTCATCCTGATGATATTGAGTCAACTTATAAGGAAATGGCAAAGTTGGCTCAAGGTGAAACCGTTATTGATTTTCAAAACCGATACAGGACTAAAGACGGCAATTATATACTCCTCTCGTGGGAAGCAAATGTCAGCCATAATGATAATTTAATTTATGCATCAGCCACTGACATCACGCATAAAAAAGAAGTCGAGGAGCAGATGATTCAATCGAAGATTGAGATCGAAAAAGCGAAGGCAAAAAATTCTTTTCTTGCCAATATGAGTCATGAGATCAGGACTCCCTTAAATGCAATAATAGGATTCAACGATTTGTTAAAAGATACAAAACTTACTAATGAACAGTTACGCCATGTTGATATCATTTCATCTGCGCTCAATAACTTGCGTACCATCATTAATGACATACTTGACATTTCGAAACTTGAAAGCGGGAAATTTGAGTTGGAAAAGCGTTCCTTCCGGATCGAAAAATTATTGAAGCAGGTAATTCAAATGCAATCCTTAAATGCTAAGTCAAAAAAATTAAAAATTATTTTAAGTTACGACAGCGAAATACCTGAATTTATTGTAGGTGATGAAACTCGTTTAACACAAATACTTGTCAACTTGATTTCAAACGCTATCAAATTCACACAACAAGGGCAAATCGAGGTACATGTAACTGAGTTATCCAAAGACAATGAAAATGTTACCATTCAGTTTCGGGTAAAAGACACTGGTATCGGCATAGAACCTTCAAAGCTTAATTTGATATTTGAACGTTTTACTCAGGCTGAAGATTATACCACCCGAGTATTTGGTGGTACTGGATTAGGATTAAATATTGTGAAATCTTTGGTAGAATTGTTCAATGGTAAATTAGATGTAAAAAGTACTCCGGGAATTGGATCCGAATTTTCATTTGAAATTAACTTCCCGATAGGAGATTCTTCTGATGATCTGTCAACTATGACAGAAGAGAAAAGCATAGATCTTTCTGGAATTCGCATTTTGCTGATAGAAGATAATGAACACAATCAAATACTTGCGAAAACCTATTTAGAGCGTAACAATGCAGTCGTTGAAATTGCAGGCAATGGACTTGTTGGAATTGAAATGCTTAGAAAAAACACTTACGATTGTATTTTCATGGATGTTCAAATGCCCATTATGGATGGGATTCAGGCTACTAAAATTATCCGCAAAGAAGTTAATAGTTCCATTCCAATCATTGGCTGTTCCGCTCATTCATTGGAATCGGAGAGATCACATTGTATCGATATAGGAATGAACGCTTACATCACTAAACCATATTCTGAGAAAGATTTGCTTGATGCTCTTGAGAAACAAAAAATAGGCAAAAAACCCGTATTGAAGAAAATTGTAAAAAGCGATAATAATAATTTAAGTAAAGAAGACGATGTATTGGATGTTTTCAAAAATCTTGAATTAGATTTAGGTGCTGAAATAACCAATCAATTGTTGCTTGTATTCAAAGAGCGTATTCCCAACGATATTTATAAAATCAAAAATTACCTTACTGATGCAGAATATTCATCTTTGGGTTCTTCCGCACACAGCATGGCTAGTTCCCTGGGTAGCTTAAATCTTTTACAAGGGTTTAAGTTAGCCAAACAATTAGAAACTGCATCCCAAAAGGAGCAACATGATTTAATTCA
>DMRR01000245.1:4443-5172 GCA_003455275.1 Bacteroidota bacterium
AATCGAATTTAGTTAGGACTTAGGTAATTTAAATTCAAGGACAAATAATTTTGAAGGAAAAGTGATAAGCGATAGGGCCTCATGAATAAAGACCGATAAACATAACAGTCATTTAGATAGAAAATTAAAATTTAAATTAATATGGATTCAGATGAAAAAAATAATTTAAAATTTTTCTCTTGGAAGGACAAGGACTAAATGAGTTTTCCAGAGTTTGCAACTGAAATGGCTGCTGACGAAGTCTTTTTGATGAAAGATACCTCAGAAATAGTTTATGTTAATCAATCGGCTTGTCGTGAACTTGGGTATGAGAGAGATGAATTAATTGGGAAATTTGTTTGGGAATGGAATCCCCTCTTTCCAAAAGAAGCGTGGCCAGGTTTCTGGCAAGAGTTCATGGATAAGAAGTCTATTTGTTTTGAAACATAGCATCAAAGAAAAAAACGGGACGATATTTCCAGTAGAAATTCGTGGTTTTATTTTTGAGGAAGAAGAAGTTAAATATTCGCTTGCATTTGTAAATAATATCTCCTCACAGAAATTAAAAGAAAATGAAGTCAAGGAGCACCATGAAAAATATTGTAATTCAAAAAAATAATGAAGAATCAGTGTCTATTGTGGTAAAAAAACATTTAAATGAAACAACGACCGCATAACAGCGTGTAAGCAATATTGCCTTGCCGTCCCGATGCCTTGGGACAACACAAGGCAACATCGCCTACACGCAAA
>DMRR01000061.1 GCA_003455275.1 Bacteroidota bacterium
TATCATTTTCGGTGCTGAAGTACGCTAACTCATAAAAATTTTCAGCCTGCCTGAAATCGTTGATTAAAAAATAACAATCTGCAGTTGAGATATAGCAATCTGTTATTCTATAGTTGCCTCCGAAATAACTTACCCGCTGATAATATTTAATTGCAGTTTCATAATTACCCTCACTCTTCATCTGCTGAGCAAAATCAAAAGTCTGTTCAAGAGTTTGAGCAGTACCCTTATTTGAAACGAGAAAACTAAAGGTTACTGCTAAATAAGTCAGCAGCTTTTTTGAGCAACTCATTTTCATGACGATGATTAAAATCTTTGGCCGCTTTATATGAGCCGTAAATGTTTCCAAAATAAAGTCCACAACCAAAGCCTCCGAAAATCCAGCCATAAGCACTGTGTGTACCCTTATCCTGAAATCCACGATATGACTGATAGCCTGATGCTCCAATCAATAGCATCGAAAAAATTGCATCCTTCCAATCGCCTGTATAAAATTTTCCGGTACCGGGTATCACCGTGCTCATGCTCATTGCGAGTGCGGCACTGCGGTGAGGAAGTTTATGATAATCTTCGAATACAGAAGCATATGGCTTAAATGAAGGATTCAGTTCGTTGCCATTGTTATGAAATACCTGCTCCGCGTTGACCCAATTTTTCATCAACAGAGACTTATTCATTTTCAGGTAATCAGCCTGTGAATTTGTCAGTGATAAATTGCCATTTAAAAAAGAATCTGCTTTCGAAAAATTTTTATTCAGCATGAGCAATGTTGCAAATTCAGTTGATTGGTTTGAATTAAAACTTTTGCCGGAACTTAAAAGCAACTCGCTTTTTTGGACTCCGATATCATACATTCCGCATTTGCGGTATGACCGAAGTAACATCAATGCCGCAGAGTCGTTTCCAGGAGAAAGAAATAACCACCGCTCACACTCTTCAGCAGCTAATTTGAACTGTCCCGATTCATACAAATAATCTGCAAATGCTGATGTGTGATTTACATCAAATAAATTTTGAGCAACGCCCTTTGAGTTGAATAATGTTAAAACCAGGATCGAGGCAATAAAAAATTGCAGAGGACGAAATATTTTTTTTCTCATTGAACCGGATCAATAAAAACTTTTTTCACGGGATCAAATTTGTATTTCTCCGGGCTGAGCCCATTACATCTGGTAAGCCTGTCAAAACCTGCCATTGCACCAACAATAATTCCTTTCTTGCGAATAGCTTCCAGCATGTATTCAGAACATGATGGAGTGAAGGTGCAGGAACTTCCATCCTGGGATGAGATAAAACTTTTATAGAAAATAAAAAGTGAAGTAAAAAGAAAATCTGTTTCGCTCTTCACACCATGATAATTGTACCTGGTGTGCTGAATGCCCGGGTTCATTGAAGCATTAAGCTTAGAAAAATCTACTTTGATACCGCCAAGCTGCGCCAGGCATAAACTGCTACTGAGCAGGAATATTGTAATTGTAAAAAGTGTTTTCATTTGTATCATTCACTATCACATTTTTGAAAGTAGTGATTTTGTAATACTCTTTTCCGCCAATGTAATTTATCTGTGTGATCTGACCGGGAAATTGCAATCCTGAAAAATTTTTATACTCTTCGAAAAATTGTTTCGACATTAGTTTTTTGTTTTTATCAAAAAAAACTAATCCAAATAATCTCTTATGCACCTGTGAGATTAAAATCGTTCCGGTAAGTTCTTTGAGTTTATCAAGAGTTGGCTCCCAGGTTGAAATTATGAGACTGTCTTCCTTCTCAACATTTGTAAGTTTGAATAGAGGGGACTGATCCAATCCATAATTTGAAAGTTTGGAAGAAAGCGCAAGATTGAAAATTGAAAATTGCATTAACCCAACTCCCTGTTTTTTTTCCTGAATTTTTCCTTCCTTGATTGTGTAAACGAAAGAATCAGTGACTACCAAAAATTCGGGTTCAGGAAACTTGATAGAATAAATAATTTGCTTCCTGGTTTTATCAAAATAAACAGTCCCCATAAGCAAACTGCTTTTTCCATCAACCAGAGTTTCCTTAATAGAAAATTCTGCCTTGATCCTAAAAAACTGCTGTCCAAGCGTTGGCTTGGACAGCAGAAAAAAAAATGCAGTAAAAAGGACTGCGAAAATCTTTAGCTTCAAATTAGAGAGACCACAAAGCAGCGTTACCAAAGATTACAACCCAGAAAAGAAGATAGAGAAGGAATCCAACTCCCCATCCAATGAGACAGCCATAAAGCGCCTTTTTGGTTTCGTCAGAATCTTGTGTAACCAGATACACGATCAAAATTCCAATCCATCCAAGTACACATCCCCAAAGGAATGAAGGAATTCCTGCTGGTCCATCGAACATAGAAGAAGACAAGCTGCTTGAAGTTGAAAGGTTAGCAGCTGTTGCAAGTTCTGTACCCTCTGCATTCATTGTTGTAAGAGTAACGCCCTCGTTACTATTTACATAATTTTCAACAGCGCTAACATTTTTCATGCTGCGGTGTACGGCATTCTTATCGTAACTGAAAAGAGATGCATTACCTGCAAAGGCAGCAACACTTGTTACTACAAATACACCAAGGAGAAGTAAACTTTTTAGTTTCATGCTTAAAATAATTTTGGTTAATGAATTTGATTTATAACAAATCAAGAAAAGAATTTCAGATTAACAAACCCTTTGTCAAATTTTTTATTCCACTAACAAAAAAATTTAGAATAAAATCAAACTGCTGATGTTACCGCTTCGCGGTTAATTTTTTTCACGAGTCCTTGCAAAACATTTCCGGGTCCGCATTCAATAAATTCAGTTGCACCCCCGGCTATCATATTCTGCACGGTTTGAGTCCAGCGCACCGGTGATGTAAGCTGTGCAATGAGGTTTGTTTTTATTTCATCGGGATTTGAAACAGCCGCTGCATTAACATTTTGATACACCGGACAAACGGGGACAGAAAAACCGGTTGCCATTATTGCGGCCTGCAGCTCTACACGCGCCGGCTCCATGAGCGGCGAATGAAAAGCACCGCCCACCGGAAGCACGAGTGCACGCTTTGCTCCGGCTGCTTTCAGTTTCTCACAAGCAGCATTTATTCCTTCAATGGTTCCACTGATTACCAATTGTCCGGGGCAATTGTAATTGGCAGCTACCACCACATGATCAGTGATGGATGCGCATGTCTCTTCCACTTTCGCATCTTCCAGTCCAAGAACGGCAGCCATTGTAGAGGGTTGCAGTTCACAGGCTTTCTGCATTGCCATTGCTCTTGCGCTTACCAATCTTAGAGCGTCTTCAAACCTTAAAGTTTTATTGGCAACCAAGGCAGAGAATTCTCCCAGCGAATGACCCGCAACCATATCCGGTTTCAAATTTTCTCCGAGTGAAAAAGCTTTAATAACCGAATGAAGAAAAATTGCCGGCTGAGTAACTTTAGTTTGTTTGAGGTCTGCATCTGTTCCGCTGAACATTAAATCAGTTATTCTGAATCCGAGAATTTCATTTCCAAGTTCGAAAAGTTTTTTTGATTCTTCATTCGAATCATAAAGGTCTTTCCCCATTCCTACAAACTGAGAACCTTGCCCGGGAAAAATGTATGCTTTCATAATTATTTAGTTTAGATTTTAGAATTAAGATTTAAGATTATTGAATGATTAAAAATTTTCTGTTGAAAAGAAAATCAAGAATAATAAATTTATTGTGATGAGAAAGAGGTCACACGCTTCTGACCATTATGGGTCTTGCATCAGTCATTGCATGAAAAACATCATTCAATGTTTTAACAATTAAAAAATAGTGAGCGTAGCATATGCTCCAGCTGTATGCTCCCCGATAATGTAACCACCGAACCAATTACAAGCAAAGGCACCTATCACTATTGAGACATGTATTACAATTATTCTTGAGTCGAAAAATAATGTGACTGCATCCAGAGCTTTTTGTTTTGATTTTCCTGATAAAAGGTAATTGAAAATAAAATCAAATCCGTGGCTCAATACAAATCCGATTAATGCAATATTGAATTTATCATCTCTGAACAAAATTGCGAGTGCAGATGTGCGCATGGAGTTTTCTCCATCGTTTATCATTAGAATGAATGCAAAAAGAAATATGAGATAGAAGCAAAGCAGGAAAAATCTTGCTATGAAAAATTTGATTGCACTTACAATTCTTTCTCCGGTTGCAATTCCATTACCATTTGAATCTATTCCC
>DMRR01000210.1:0-2419 GCA_003455275.1 Bacteroidota bacterium
TCATCACCCGGAGAAATTTTTTCGGCTTTCTTGAAATACAAAATTGCTTTTCCAATTCGCTTGAGCTTGTAATAACAATTGCCGAGATTATAGAAAGCATCCGGGCTCTCATAACCCTGACCAATTATTTTTTCATAAGCTGAAGCCGCCTCATCGAATTTATTTTTTTTGTATAAATCATTTGCATTCTTAAAAATCTCTGCAGCTGATTGAGCGCTTGCAACTTCAGAATAAAAACATACCATAAGAAAAAGAAAAAATATTTTGGTAAATGAATTCATCTGAGCGTTCCTATTTTTTAATTTCATTTTCCAGATCTGCAATCAGATTCAGAGCAGCGGAATAATTATTCTTCATTTCTGTATCACTTGCTGCAGGCGAATACAGCGCAAGTTCGCAACTGTTTATAATTGAGAGCAAGCGTGCGATCGTATCATTTGATACATTCCTGGACAGCAGTTTTTCTTCTACATTTTCTTTTGAAAGCGAAGCAATATCAATATTGAGTTTGTCGCACACATATCCCCACATAGCGCGCGAAACTTCTTCGTAAAAATTCTTGCGATCGTTTTGCTTCAGAAATTTCTCGCCCTTGCTCAATCTTTTTCTTGCAAGCGATAATGCTTTCTTTCGTTTTGTTCCAATTACATCAGCAGCAAGATTTTCATTTCTTTTTTTCAATGCAATCAATCCAATGAAAAGAAAAAGCGGAGCTACTGACATTGCATAAAACCCTAGCGAACCGAAGAAGGAATTATTTTCTTTTTCGAAAGAAGGTGTTTGAGTTTTTATATACCGAATGTCTTCATTCAGAAGAGAAATATCTTTTTGATTCGATGAAGAATTGTTAGTAGAATTTTTTGTCGGCTGCCCTGTAATCTTTAAAGGATATTCAGGTGAAGCGATGGTCGTGTATTTCGCAGTTGCCGGATCGAAATAAGAAAATGTGTAAGAAGGAATTTTGAATTCGCCCGGCTCATGAGGAATCAGAAGATAATCATATTGCAATGTTCCGCTTAATCCGTCCGCCGAGTTGGTGATGTTTTCTTTTTCTTTTGGGTCATAACTCTCAAAGCTTGATGGGAATTGAATTTCAGGCGCATCCAACAATTTCAAATTTCCAGTTCCGGAAATTTTCATTGTGTAGGTAAGTGCATCATCAGTCTTAGCTTCTTTTCCGGAGAGCGAGGTTGAGAAACCAAAAGTGCCAACAGCTCCGCTGAAATTTTCCGGCTTGCCACTCTCCGGCAAGTCCTTCACATTAACTTTTGCAGAAAGAGTTTTAAGAGTGAGCGAAACATTTTGTGAATGACCAAAAAAATTATCGAACAAATTATTTGAGCGCGACTGAAGAGAAACCTGTGCAACTGCATTGATTTCAATCGGAGAAATTTCAAGCGAACCTGAACGCTGTGAGTACAAATGGTATTTGATGAGATCGAGAGTATTGTATTGTTTTCCATTGTATGTTTCAACTGTTGGCCTGCGTTTCGGATCGAGTTCAACTTCCTGCGTCCAAAATCCATCGAACGATGGTGACTTACTCAAGTTATAGTTCACGATATTCCGCCGGTAGTAAAGCCGGTAAGTTGCAGTTACTAATTCGCCTTTGTAAGTTGATGTTTTGTTAAGCACAACCCGAACAAAAACATCATCCTTGATTTGTTTTTTTAGTTCTTCTTCTGAAACCTGTGGTTGCTGTTGCTGACCAAATGGATCATTAAAGAACGGATCGTTAAATGGATTGTTCTGATTTTGACTTTGCTGTTGTTGTTGTTGAGAAACCGGTGCTGTCACCGTTACACTGACTTCGTTAGACTGTATCGTAGTTCCATTTACATTAATGCTCGCTTTACCAATTGTAAATGTTCCCTGCCGCTTCGGACGCAAAACATAAGTGTAAGTCATAGACTGCGACATGGCGCCATTGATATTGGAGAAACTCGACATGGTGCTCGGTCCGCCCATTAATTGAAAATCATTCATCGGGGGCAGAGAAACATTGGCACCGTTTGCATTTTTGAGAGTGAAACTGAGATTGAAGTTTTGATTTTCCGGAACTGATTTAGGCGCGCTTGCGGTAAATGTTTGCGCGCTTGCAGATAAGACAACAATTAATAATTGACAATTGACAATTGACAATTGACAAAATTTTCTCCACGAAAAAAATTTTCTGAAAAACATTTTACCAGTCCTTCTTGATTTTTACAGTTCCAACTTTCACTTGCTTCTGCTGCATCTTCTGATTTGTTTTTTTCTCTTCATCAGCCAGCGCCTTCAATAATTTCTCAGCATCCTCCTTACTCATCTTCGGCTTCTCTCCCTGCTTTTGCTGTTGATTCTGCTTTTGATCCTTTCCATCTTGCTGTTGTTGTTGCTGATCTTTTTTCTGATCCTGCTTGTCCTTGTTCTGATCTTT
>DMRR01000210.1:2766-4050 GCA_003455275.1 Bacteroidota bacterium
CCCTGATCTTTTTTCAATTTAGAATTTGCATAAGCAAGATTGTATTTCGCATCCGCATCTTTTGGATTCAGCTTCAGAGAATTTTTATATGCCTTGATTGCATCTTCCCATTTCTTCTGTTCCATAAAAGAATTTCCCTGGTTGTAATATGCTTTTGCTTTCACACTTTCATCAGCATTGGTTTGTGCTGAGAGTTGAAACTGTTTTGCTGCATCATCATATCTTTTCTGTTTGTAAATAGCATCACCAAGATTGAAAACAGCTTCGGGAAAATTGTTTTTCACATCTAAAGCTTTCTTATAACTCGCCTCTGCATCGGCATATTTTTCATTCTGAAATTGCTCGTTACCGTTTCGCGTATTCACTTTTTCCTGCTGAGATGAAAGTGTGAATTGCGCTGATGATTTTGAATTGAAAAATAAAATCATCATCACTGAAAAAATTATTGCAACTATAGATTGCTGACTGAAAAATGTTTTCGTATTCATTGAATTTATTTTAAAGTTTTATTGAAAGTTTTCTTTTTCGTTCGCTCAAAAACCATTCTGCCAAAAGCAAAACTCCCGCAATGCTAAGGCAAATCTGAAACTGGTCGTCGTAATCGGTGAAGACAGTTTCTTCATATTGCTTCGAATCAATTTTGCCAAGCGCACCAAGTATTCCATTTACCTCATCATCGCCGCTGCCGAGGTGGTAAAATTTCCCTTTACCGCTTGAAGCAATTTGTTTCAACATGTCTTCATTCAGTTTTGAAAGAACAATGTTGCCATCTTCATCGCGTTTGAAATCATTGCCAACCGGAATTGGGGAACCATTATCAGAGCCGACTCCTACAGTGAAAATTTTTATTCCGTCATCCACGGCATTGCTGATTGCTTCATCCACACTTCCTTCATGATCTTCTCCGTCAGTAATAATGATAAGTGCCTTGTGACCTTTTTCATTTTTCACAAAAGCATCGCGCGCAAGATTGATTGATTCCGCAATGTTGGTTCCCTGCGTTGGAATCATATTCGTGTTCACAGATTGCAAATACATTCTGCCCGCACCGTAATCTGTCGTGAGCGGCATTTGCATGTAAGCATTTCCGGCAAACACAATTAAGCCGAGGCGATCATTTTTCAGTTGATCAATGAAACGGGAAATAAAATTCTTCGCGCGCTCAAGGCGGTTGGGTTGAATGTCATTACTCATCATGGAGTTTGAAACATCAAGAGCGATAACCACATCAATACCCTGTTGTTTTATTTTCTCTTGCTTGGTTCCGATTTGCGGATTTGCAAA
>DMRR01000210.1:4462-5843 GCA_003455275.1 Bacteroidota bacterium
GCAATGTTTTTTCTTCTCCAATAAATGAAAAGAATAAACAAGAGCGCAACCGGAATTGCTGCTGCAAGCCCCCACAAATAATTTGTATGTTCAAACCGAAACATCTATGGAATGCTTTTCAGGATTAAGTATCGAAGTAAAAATTCCAGCAGTAATAAAAGTCCAGCTCCAAATGCGAATGGAAAAAACTTTTCTGTTTTGCGACTGTAAGCGTTCATCTCAATTTTAGTTTTCTCCAGCTTGTCAATCTGCGAATAAATTTCTTTCAGCTTTTTGTTATTCGTTGCACGGAAATATTGACCTCCTGTTTTCTTCGCAATGTCTTGCAACAAAGATTCGTCAATTTGAACATCTACCAAATCGTAAAGCAATTGTCCATCGTAAGTTTTCGCAACGGGGGTCATTGCTTGTCCGTTGGTTCCAACTCCGATTGTGTAAACGCGCACTCCGTATTGCATCGCAATGTCGCACGCTGTTACAGGATCAATCGAGCCCTTGTTATTCACTCCGTCGGTCATAAGGATTACAACTTTACTTTTTGCGGGGCTTTCCTTCAATCGTTGAACTGCAGTGGCGAGCCCCATTCCGATAGCAGTTCCATCTTCAAGCAAACCATTTTTTATTCCTGCCAATTGATTTCGCAAAACCGTATGATCAATTGTAACAGGGCATTGAGTAAAACTTTCCCCTGAAAAAATCACGAGACCAATTCGATCATGCGATCTGCCATCAATGAAATCGGCTGCTTGTTTTTTTGCTGCTTCGATTCTGTTGGGTGAAAAATCTTTTGACAACATTGATGCAGAAACATCCATCGCCAGCACAATGTCTATTCCTTCTGTGGTTACTGATTCTTCATCGAAAGAAGTTTGTGGGCGCGCGAGCGCAATCAGAAGAAATATTATTCCAAGAACTCTGAGAGCAGGAAGAAATTTTTTTATCGTTGCTTTCATCGGAGTTTTCATTCCACTGAAAGAATTGGTAGATGAAAGTTTGAGTGAAGTAAAATTTCTTTTCGAAAAAAAATACCACCACACAACTGACAGAAAAATTGCAACAGGTATCAAATACAAAACCCATTTGTCAGCAAACTCGATATGTGAAAAGTTGGTGAACATTTATTGAGCGCTTGCTTCGCTTGGTTTTGTTGAATCAATAAATGCAATTGCGTTTTCCATCGCCTTCATGTTTTCATTGGGGAGTGGAAGTTTCTTAGCGAACTTTACGAAGTCAGCACTCTTTAAAATTGAGAGAAGAATTTCCTTCGAAGAAACAGTGACATCGTAACCGGAAATATTTTCTTCAATCTCTTCAGTTGTTGATTCCAACGCATTCCAGTTGAAACGATATTCGAGATACTGACGAAGAATATCAGTGAGAC
>DMRR01000209.1 GCA_003455275.1 Bacteroidota bacterium
CAAATGAAAATAACCCTGACGCTTATTTTCTAATGGGTATGGATTATAAAGAAATGAAGGACACTGCCCGCGCAATTGCGTCATTTCAAAAAGCTGTTCAGTACAATCAGAATTTTTATGATGCATATATGCAACTGGGCTTGCTTCACTCCGCACAGAAAAAAAATATTGCACCTGAATATTTTGATAATGCAATCCGGCTCGATAGCTCAAAGAGCGAAGCCTGGTATGCGAAGGCTAAATATTATCAGGATCTTGGTGACGACACTAAAAACAAGAATAGCGCAGATGTAAAATCAAATTATAATGAAGCTAAAAAAACTTATCGGCAGCTCATTATTAAAAATCCGCAATATCAATATGCTTATTTCAATCTTGGATTTATTTATATGCAGCAAGATTCAATTGACAAAGCATTGCGCCAGTTTGATATCGCTACCAAGGTTTCGCCGCAGTACGCCGAAGCTTATTATTACCGTGGCTTGTGTGAAGTGATGTTAGGAAAAAAAGAAGAGGCTGAATCTGATTTTCAGCAAGCTCTTAACCTGAAACCTGAATATAGTGCGGCTCAAAAGGAACTGGATGCTCTGATGAAGTGAGAAATTTAAGGATAAAACATAGCCCTCTAATTCGGTCCATTCAGCTATGTATGCAAAATCAAATTCTCTTTATTAATGCAACCCAATTATGATTTGGAATGTCTTATCATAACTTTTGAAAAAAAATAATTCTATTCAAAATAATGAAGATGAATAAAAGAATTTCATGTTGGACGATAGTGGCCATGATCGCGGTCTCTGTTTTTTCAACATCATGCCGCCGCCAGAAGGATACACTTGATCCTAAAGTTGAGCAATTCAACAACGATGCAAATTATTATAAAGGGGAAAGTGACCAGGCTGATAACGATATTAACTCAGCGCTTGGAGATATTTCGGCTTTCAAAACTGAAGCTACATACAGCAGTCCTTTATGCGGAGTTACGATTGATACCAGCGATATCACCAATAAAATTGTTTACTTCAATTTTGATGGAGTTACTCCTTGCTTTTCACCGAGCCGAACCCGCAGTGGGCAAATAAAAGTGCAACTCACTACGGGATTGCATTGGGGAGATGTGGGTGCGGTTCTCACCATTACTTATATCAATTTCAAAGTAACACGGCTGGTTGATAACAAGAGTATAGAGTTTAATGGTGTTAAGACTTTAAAAAATTTAGACGGGCATAACTGGCTCGGTTTCTTGCTTGGTTCTTCTGATTTCAGATATCAGGAACGCGCATTTAATGTGAATGTAACTTTTGATGATGGTTCCGTTGCAATTTGGAATAGTGCAAGAATTACTCAATGGCACTACATACCATCAGAAACCAAAATAACTTTTACTGCGCAAGGGGACACTTCAGTAAATGGTTTTTCTTCCGTTGATAGCTGGGGCACTAATCGATATGGCGATGCCTTCACTACTTATTATACTGAAAACTTAATCAGCGACACTTATTGTGGTTTGTGGAGACCAAATGCAGGTGAGCTGGTTCATAATATTCCACAAGGAGATTTCACGCTGACACTTGGTGTTGATCAAAGCGGAAATCCTACTCCATATGCTTGCGCCTATGGATACAAAGTGAGTTGGCAGGGCGCCAGCGGAAATAATGCAAGTGTTGTTCTTAGTTACTAAATGGGTATGGTGACAGTGAACGGAGAAGCAGCCTTCGTGCTGCTTCTCTCATTTTAAGAAGTACCGTAAGCAATTATTTTCGCCAGCCCTGAAATTTTTTTTTCTGCAAACACAATTTTTTACGCCAGGAACAGTTAAAGAGTTTTCCAAACTAAAATTGAAAGCATCTCTCCGCCTTCTTATTCCAGGTTTGTTCCTGAGCACTTTTCTTTTTACCGGTAGCTGCAACCTTATTAATCCGCCGGAACAAATTCCATCATACATTCAACTTGATTCTCCTTCGGTTACTATCACAGCCGGATTGCAGGGAACTTCGAATCAAAAGATTACAGATGGATGGGTTTATGTAGATGGAACATTTCAGGGCGCTTATGAAATGCCAGTTACTTTTCCGCTCCTGAAACAGGGAACAAAAAATATTCTCATCAGCCCGGGCATAATTGAGAATGGAGTTTCAGCGACCAGGGTTCAGTATCCATTTTTTTATACCGATACATTTAGTGTAAACCTTGAACCAAAAAAAACCTACTCTTTTCATCCTCAATTTAAATATCGTTCGAACACTCTTTTTCTGATGAACGAAGATTTTGAATCCGGAAACAATTTCATAAAACTAAATGGTGATACAACTTTTGTAAGGGTGAATGATGCCAATGTGCTTGAAGGTTCATTCAGCGGATTTATGGGTTTGTCTGACTCAATGGTTTTTGGAGAATGTATTAGTTCGCAGGTTTATGATTTTCCAACTGATGGTTCACCGGTTTATATCGAAATGAATTATAAGTGTGATCACGAATTCAGAGTTGGTGTGATTGCGCACACAACAGGAGCTGATGTAAAATTTTATCAATGGAACATAACAGCTCATGCTGATTGGAATAAAATTTATCTGCACCTGAATGATTTGCTGCAGTCTTTGGGTACCGTGAATTTTAATATTGTTATTGAAATGATAAAAAGTGACTCAGAGCCGGAAGCAAGGTTGTGGGTTGATAATATTAAACTTCTGACGCTTCAATGAAACATTACATCCGCGCCGGAATTTACAGATATGTGCTCGCTGATTTATTGGGAGCAATATTGAGCTGGATGCTGTTTTTCTTTTTCAGAAAAATGTTTATTGAAGATTACAAGCTTAGCGATTACCATATTTTCCTTAATGACAAAAGATTTTTTTTAGGAATAGTTATCATTCCTCTTGGATGGGTTGGTCTATTCTGGTTGTTTGGTTTTTACACTAACATTTATCGGAAGAGCAGAATCAGCGAGCTTGGCAAAACTTTTTTACTTACAGCATTCGGAGTCTTGATTTTGTTTTTCGCTGTAATTCTTGATGACCGAATCGTTAATTACCGTGATTACTATCTTGCAGTAATTTTTCTACTGCTCGTTCAGTTTTTGACCACAGCCATACTTCGTGCATTTATTCTTAATCATGCTAAGAATCAATTAAAGAAAAAAAAGGTTGGATTCAACACGCTTATCATTGGCGGGAACACCCGTGCCATTGAAATTTTTAAAGAGATAACAAAGGATCCATCTAATGGATACAATGTGGTTGGTTATGTTGATACAAACGGAAACTCTACTAATGGGCTGAGCGATTATACAAGGTGCCTGGGAAAAATTCCTGTGTTGCAGCAATTGATACACGAGTTCGGTATAGAAGAAGTGATTGTTGCGATTGAAACTTCAGAGCATCCGAGGCTAAATAGTATTATCAACCTGTTGGTAAATAGAAATGTTATTATCAAACTAATTCCTGACACATTCGATATTCTGAGCGGGTCAGTAAGGATGAATCAGTTGCTAGGCACCGCGTTTATTGAAATCTATCCGCAACTCATGAGTCAATGGCAATATAATTTCAAAAGGATACTTGATATTTCTGTTTCATTAATTGTGATACTGCTTCTCTCACCCATTTATTTAATATGCTTAATACGGGTAAAGTTTTCTTCTGAGGGAAAAATTATTTTCCGTCAGGAAAGGATCGGGCTTCACGGAAAACCATTTACAATTTTTAAATTCCGTTCGATGTTTACAGATGCAGAGAAAAATGGTCCGGCGCTTTCTCATCAATCAGATGAGAGAATTACACCATGGGGGAAAGTTATGCGTAAGTGGCGGCTGGATGAGTTGCCTCAGTTTTTCAATGTACTGAAAGGTGAAATGAGTTTGGTTGGACCAAGACCTGAAAGACAATTCTATGTTGACCAGTTGATAGCGCTTGCCCCGGACTATGTACAGATTCAACGCTCAAAACCAGGTATAACTTCATATGGAATGGTAAAGTTTGGATATGCTTCTTCGATAGAAGAAATGAAGCAACGGATGAAATATGATTTACTATATATCGAAAACATGTCGCTCACACTTGATTTTAAAATTATGATATACACTGTGAGAACTATTTTAATGGGAGAGGGGAAGTAGTGTTCTGTAAATTTATTTCTCTGATAGAATACTAATTGACAAACAGGTTCCGGATTAATAAAAATAAAAGAGCGCCCCAGATTGAGGCGCCCTGAAAAAACAAACTTTTGTATTCTTATTATTCAACTTTACTGCTTCATCACCTTCTTCCATGCAACACCAAACTGTGTTGTAATCTTTAGCCAATATTCACCTGTCGGCAATTCACTCATGTTTACTAATGTTGACGAAGAATTATCAAGCAAGATTTTTTCAATCTGCTGTCCAAGTAAATTATAAAGTGAAATCTCAGCGTACAAATTTTTCTGGGCATCAAGCATTAGCCAGTCATGCGTTGGATTTGGATAAATAAGCCATGAGTTTATTTCTTGAATTGCAGGACTTGCATTTTCCAGCGCCACTGTTCCGGTTATTACTTTTATACATCCGTGAGAGTCTGTAATGGTTACGGCATAATTGCCTGCCACCAGACCGTTCAAAGTCTGGGTAGTTTCACCAACTGACCATAAATAGGTGTATGGTGGTGTTCCTCCTGAAGGATTACAAGTTAATGTGCCATTGCCGCTTCCGTTATCAGGAGTACTATTTATAGATCCAAGTAAGGCTGATGGTTGAGTAAGTGTAATATTATCGGTAGACACACAACCAAGTCCATCGGTAACAGTAACTGTATAACCGCCACTGGCAAGGTTTGTTAAAGTTTGTGTTGTTGCACCATTGCTCCAAATGTAAATAAATGGCGAAGTTCCGCCTGTAATATCAGCAGTTGCCGAGCCATTGTTTTGGGCAAAACAATTCGAGTTGGTTCCAGAAACATTAACAGACATTCCTGGCCCTACAGTTATATAAGAACTGATTGTTAGCGAATCGGCACCTATAACATTTGACACCACTAATTTTACAGGATAGGTTCCCGCCGTGTTATAAACTACAGTAGGATTTTGAGTTGTAGAAGTAGAAGGAGATCCTCCGGAAAAATACCAGGTATAAGTATTCGCAAAAACACTGGTACTTGTAAAATCAACTGACAGTGGAGCACAACCACTTACAACATCGGAAGTAAATCCTGCTGTGGGGGCTGAAATCGATGCAGAGTATAAATCAGCTTCCCATATTCCACGGCCAAAAGTTGCTGCCCTGATTTTAGAAGAACTGTACTGAATATCTAATTCATCAACTACAACATTTGGCAATCCAGTTGTATATGGAATCCAGTTACCAGTGTTATCATCACGATAATAAACAGCGATGTCTGTTCCGCAATAGAGTGAGTTTACAGAACTATTGTTTGTATATACAATACAATTAGCCGGAACATTTGGCAATCCTCCCGAAACATTGCTCCAGTTTTGCCCTGCGTTGTTGCTAAAAAAAACTTTGTTGTTATTTGAGTATCCGCTGAAAGTGACCCAAACTTTATTTTTATCAGTGTTGCTAACAGCAATATAAGTGATGCTGGCACTTGATACAGGCAATCCATTTGTCCTGTCTGTAAAAGAGGTGCCGCCATTAGTGCTCACATAAAATTTGTCCTGCTTTGCACAATAAATGTAGTTTGCATCAGCCGCTGTAAGACCAATAGCCACAACTCCCGTGCTGCCTCCGGCCAATGCCCCTAGAGCGGTAAAGTTAGACCCGCTGTTTGTTGTTTTATAAATTTTTGATTTGCCTACATATAATGTTGTTGCACTTGTTGGCGATTGAACATAAGGAGTCACCCATTCGCCATCTTCATCTTCATTGGTCCCTCCTGATCCGCAAATCGGATTATTGCCAAATGTATTTCCTCCATTTGTTGATTTATAAATCTCTCCATAGTACAACTCACCATAAACTGTTTGCGAACTGGACCAGGAGATGATAGTCTCCATACCATCTCCACCCAAAATTTCATCCCAGGCACCTGCATTGTATCGGTTTGTTCCATTATCCTGCCAACCGGAGGTTACAATATTTGCATTTGTTGCTGAACAGCTAAGACGGTAGGCTTGCCCGATTTGTAACCCATCACTCAGATCGCTCCAAGTGCTACCTGTGTTTGTAGTTTCAAAAATGCCGCCATCACAACCTACAAATGCAGTTGAGTTTGATCCGGGAAGGAAAACAATTTCATGTACATCAGGATGTATCTTGGCATTCATTCCATATCCAGCTGCAAAAATTGACCAGCTGGTTCCTCCGTTTGTAGACCGAAAAGCATTGATACCACCAACAATTACAGTGTTCGCATTTGTGGGCGATGCATCTATACAGAGGTCATACCATCCTTGTCCTCCATTAGCATTTCCAGAAGTTGAGAAAGCAAGAACATCGTAAGTGCTGTTCATTAATGTAAAACTTGTAGCGGAATTAGTTGACTTATAAAAACCATTAAGTCCGTAATCACTTGTGTTTGCTGAAACAAGATATACAATTGAAGGATCAGCAGCCGTTACCGCAATAGCTGAACGAACAGAACCTGAAATAGTAAATCCGGAAACGATGTTGAATGTCTGCCCACTGTTTGAGCTCTTGTATACATTACCCGCAGTGCAGGCATAAACAGTATTAGGGTCGCCAGGTTTTAATTCTGCATCCTGAAAAGTTCCGCTGTTTACCACATGCGTCCAACTGCTTCCTCCATTTGTTGTGCGATAGATTCCATCATTTGTAGCTGCTATTACAATACTTGAATTTGTTGGGTTGATAAGCAATCGATATACTTTAAAATAGCTGCTAACAGGATAAGTAAGCCCGGTTGTGTTCCATGAAGTTCCGCCATCGATAGATTTTAAAACCCCGATGCTGTAGGTGTCTCCGGCATCACGGTCGCCTGTTGCCAGATACATAATGTTAGAGTTGGATGGATCTATAGCCAAATCCGAACAGCCAATTACAGCAAGCGCATCTGTTTGTGTTGACCATGTGTTTCCGCCATCTGTAGATTCCCACAAACCACCTGCTGGCGCTCCTGCCCAAATGTGGTTTGAATTTGCAGGATCAAAACGAATAAAATTAATTCTTCCGGCTCCACCATCTTGAGGAATAGTTGAAATAGGACCAAGTAGTGTCCAGTTATTTGTGGAACGGGTTTGATTTATTAGTGGAGCAACTTTGGTTTGATATTCATTATAAGCAATGGATGGGTCGAATCTGGAGCCATCACGATTCACCCGCGGCTTCATAAAATTTTCCCAGCGTTTGAATTGTTCAAATCCAGGAACTTCAAATTCATTTTCCCGTTCTTTGGTTTTCCTTATTCCGTTTTCTACCTGTGTTTTTTTACCATGAGTCATTACATAATTATTGTAATATTGGTTAAATGCATTTTGTACATCATAGAAATTAGAATTCGGATCGAGCATCATTTCAGCCCAGTTTTGTTGTTGTGCCTTTGAAAAAAATGATATGGATATTAAGGCAGATATCAGCGAAACAGATTTGAAAAAATTTAGCATTAAAAAGGGATTTTGTTTGAAGCGGACAAAAATATTCGCTAAGAAATATGGCGGTAAAAAATATTTCAAACGGCAGGAATAATTTCAGCTATAATTTTTATAAATTGTTTTCAGTGATTATTCAAAACTCAAGAAGTTTTTTCTCTCAATATTTTTGATACATATTGCACCAACTAAAAAAAATTAACACACCAAAACAAGTTATGAGCACAGGCAAATCACATCCTAAAGGACTCTACCTCTTGTTCGTCACAGAAATGTGGGAACGGTTCAGCTACTATGGTATGCGCGCAATCTTCGCGTTGTTCATGGGTAAGGCATTGCTTTTTGATAAATCACTCGGCTCCCAGATTTATGGAAGCTATACCGGACTCGTTTATTTGACTCCTTTAATTGGTGGTTATATGGCAGACCGGTATTGGGGCAACCGCAAATCAATAATAATAGGAGGGTTGTTGATGGCAGTAGGTCAGTTCTTCATGTTTCTTTCCGGTAGTTTTTATTCTGAACTTGGACTTGCAACCACGCTTATGTTCGTGGGTTTGGGATTTCTCATTTTCGGGAATGGTTTTTTTAAGCCAAACATTTCTACAATGGTTGGCCAGCTTTATCCGAAAGGAGATAAAAGAATTGATGCTGCCTTCACCATTTTTTATATGGGAATAAACCTTGGTGCATTTCTCGCTCCTTTGGTTTGCGGGTTTCTTGGAGATACTGATAATCCTGCCGATTTCAAATGGGGTTTCCTGGCTGCTTGTATCGGTATGCTGACAAGCATTGTGTTTTTTGTTTGGTTAAAAAATAAATATCTTGTTTCGCCTGATGGTGAACAAATAGGTGAAAAACCAAATTCACAGCGAATATCACAGGCAGAAGCTCAGCTCGAAGCTACGGATGGTGTGAGTAAACCGATTCCTTCATCTTCATACTTCATCTGGGGATTAGTTGCAGTTGCACTATTTTGGTTCTTTCTCTTTGGATTTAATTTCTCTACTTTGAATGCTCAGATTGCTGAGTTTATGAAGGCACCAATGACTTATACTCACTCTGCAATTGGAGTTGATTTCGATTTAATCGGAAGTATTATTTTTTCTTTTGCTGTTGCTATTCCCGGATTGATTATCAGCGATCCCTCACTTACACGAATTGAGAAACAGAGAATCGGAGTTATTTACATCGCATGTTTCTTTGTAATATTTTTCTGGAGCGCATTTGAACAAGCAGGTGCATCGCTCACATATTTTGCCGAAGAACAAACTAACCGTAACCTTTTCGGTTGGAAAGTTCCTGCCTCTTACTTCCAAAGTATCAACGCAGTTGCGATTGTGATTTTTGCTCCGCTATTCGCATGGATGTGGACTATGCTTGGAAATCGCAACATGGAACCACCTTCACCTTTTAAGCAAGCAATGGGGTTAATGCTTCTTGCACTGGGATATCTTGTAATTGCCTTTGGTGTTAATGGATTACAGCCTGGAGTAAAAGTTTCAATGATGTGGCTGATTGCTCTGTATACGATTCATACTTTCGGAGAACTTTGCTTGTCGCCGATCGGACTTTCAATGGTTAACAAACTTGCTCCGGTTCGCCTTGCTTCACTTTTGATGGGAGTATGGTTTCTTGCAAATGCTACTGCCAACAAATTCGCTGGAACACTTAGCGGACTTTATCCTGAACCTCTCGTTCCGGTACAGATTGTTGAAGATGTTTCAGCAAACAATAATGTAAAAATCCTTAAAGACAATTCGAAGAAAGATGATTACAAGGGCCAAAGTGTTTATAGCATGGAGATGCTAGACTTTTCAAAAATTGAAAATGAAGAATTGAAACACACTGTAACTACCGCAATAGAAACTGGAAGTGTAATTAAGGAAAAGCAATTTGTGGGATTTCAAATTGATAACCTTTACAAGTTCTTTATGATTTTTGTTTTCATGGCAGGAATAGCCTCCGTTATTCTGTTTGTCGTTAGTTCTATGCTTGTGAAAATGATGCACGGTGTCCGATAGTTTTTTTATTCAAATAATATTTCAAGCCCCTCTCTTAACAGTGAGGGGTTTTTTATTTTCATCCCTCCCAAACATTTTGTTATGAAAACACCAATTCAGATTTCTCTGCCTGTTATGCTTTTATCATTTGTTTTCCCGTCCTGTTTTCAGGTTTCTTCTTCTGAAAAATTGATGAGCGAAGCCAAGGCTGAAATAGGAAATACAGAGAAAGCATTTTGTGCAATGTCAGTGCAGAATGGATTTAATCAGGCATTACTTGCTTATGCAGATACCAGCGTTGTAAAACTGAGCGACGGCGAATTACCCTCCTTAGGAATTGCTCAATTGAGAAAAAAGATTGGAAGTCAAAAAGTGAACGGAGTTATTACATGGAAACCAATAAGAATAGAAGTGGCGCAATCATGCGACCTTGGATATTCATTCGGTAATTGGGAATTTAAAACGGCAGGTGATAGTGGAGATACAACCTATTATGGAAATTATTTCACAGCATGGAAAAAGCAAAGTGATGGTAAATGGAAATACACACTTGATGGTGGCAACAATACACCTAAGCCTTACTAAAAATTAAAAAGCCATTCCTTAAATCAAGAATGGCTTTTCATTAATCAATAATGATCTAAACTACTTCATTGATTTCTCTTCGTTTGAATCAATAACATCATCGTTATTATCATCCTTCGGTGCTATTTCGACTCCTTTAGAATCAAGGTGATAGAGTTTGTCTTCGAATTTTATAGAGTATGTAATGTTACCAGAACCATTTTGAATCTTCATACAATTCTTTGGTGTTTTGCCGGGTTGGTTTTTAGCTATGAAATCACTTACTGCCGTAGGTAATTCTTTTTGAGTGATTGGAGTTACAATTCTTTTTACTGAACCATCAGCTGTATAAACGGTGCGGGCTGCTTTTTCATTTACTTTATAAATAGCTACATAGTTTCCTTCTTTATTTTGAATCCATTTCACCCCTGTATTATTCGGGTACATGCTTTTGAATTTAGCCAGAACCACCGGAGGAGGAGTTACTGATTTACTTTCAGTTTGCTTGGAAACATTTGAATTCGGAGTTGTTGTAGATGTAGTTGTAGTGCTTCCAGAAGTTGTTTCTGTTTTTCCTGGGGTTGAAAGCGTTTTTTGAGCAAAGCCAGGAGCAGCGGCTATGCAAAGCATAACAACTGCGAATAAAATTTTTTTCATGATTAAAATTATTTTGTGTTTGAGTTTCGACAAATTGAATGCCGATGAGTTTAAAATGATGGGTGAAAAATATGCTAATTACTTAGAAATGTTACTTAAAATGGTCTAGAAACAATAACGATTCTCCCCGATCAGCTTAGCTGCAATTCTTCTTCTTGATTCCTTGGTATTCACTATTTCAGTTTTTGAAAATCGCTTAAGCCCGAGAAGCATCATTCTTAATTCATCGCCTTCGGCGAAAGACGCCAGGGCATTTCTTCCTTCAAAATGAAAACGGTCTGAAGCATCGTGTAAATAAACATTCAATATATCATGATGCTCCTGATTTGCAATTCCATTTTCTTTCATCTTCTCTATCCTCAACAGTAATGACTCACACAGATAGGTTTCTGAAATCATATTCGCTACATTCATTAACAGCTCTTGCTCATTTTCCAATGCCATCATCAGTTTTTGAACAGCTGCGCCGGCCACTAATAAAATTCCCTTTTTCATATTTGAAATCTGCTTGCGTTGTGTGGCAAATGGCGTTTCATCATTTGCTCCAAAATCAGGTATTGCCATCAACTCTTTCTGAATATTCATTGCAGGTGTCATTAAGTCAAGTTGACCCTTCAGTGCCCGTTTCAATAACATGTCTACAGTAAGCAATCGATTAATCTCATTCGTTCCTTCGAATATCCGATTGATGCGCGAATCGCGATAAGCACGAGCCGGAACATATTCTTCAGAGAATCCAAGACCACCATGAATTTGAACAGCTTCGTCTACAACATAATCGAGTGCTTCGCTGCCATAAACTTTAAGAATGGCGCACTCAATTGCAAATTCTTCGGCGGCGCCCATAAGTGCGTGAGGATAGTCCATGCCTGATGCCAGCAAAGAATGAGTTTTTTCTTCAATCTGTTTTGATGCACGGTACATCGCGCTTTCAATCGTGAAAAGTTTTATTGCCTGTTCAGCTAACTTGTACTTGATGGCTCCAAAATCCGAAATATGATGTTTGAATTGCTCGCGCTGCGTGGCATATTGAACCGAAACCGTTGCCATTCTTTTAGCGCCACCCAAAGCGGCAGCACATAATTTCAACCTCCCGATATTCAGAATATTGAAAGCGATGAGGTGTCCTTTTCCGATTTCACCTAAAAGATTTTCAACCGGAACTTTCACATCCTGAAAAAATATCTGTCGTGTAGATGAACCTTTGATTCCCATTTTTTTTTCTTCTTCTCCGCGCGTAAGTCCGGCTGAATTTGCATCTACAATAAAACCAGTAAATTTTTCTCCATCAATTTTTGCAAAAACAATAAACACATCCGCGAATCCGCCATTCGTGATCCACATTTTTTGTCCGTTCAAAATATAATGCTTTCCATCTGCTGATAGCTTCGCATTAGTCTTCGCAGCTAGTGCATCACTGCCGCTTCCGGGTTCTGTGAGGCAATAGGCTGCTTTCATTTCGCCGGTAGCCAGTGCAGGTAAATATTTTTTACGCTGAGCTTCATTTCCAAAATATAAAATTGGAAGAGTTCCAATTCCGGTATGAGCGGCAATTGCAACGGCGAATGAACCGCCCGCCCCAACTTTTTCAGTAAGCAAGGTTCCCGTAATAAAATCTTTTCCGAAACCTCCGTATTGCTCTGGAATTGTGGCGCCAAGCAAACCCAACTCTCCGGCTTTGTTCAAAAGCGAAATCATTAACCCTTCTTCCTGATGATCTATTCTTTCATTGACGGGCAGCACTTCATTGTTGATAAAATCATCTGCCATCTGAGCCATCATCCTCTGCTCTTCATTTAGCTCTTCTGGAATAAATGTGTCGGCAGGAAAAGATTCCTGTATTAAAAATTCGCCGCCCCGCAGGGATTGACGGTTAATGGTATCTGTCATCGAATATTCTTTTTCTTACTGCTAAAGTCTTAAAGATTTTTTAAATCGTGAGGTGACGGAAATAAATAGAATTAACAAAACCCATGGCACAATGTATGAACTGCGCCAGGTTATCACATACATATATTTGCCCAATGATTCAAAAATCAATTTCACTCTTCCACCAAATGCGTAAATCGAGAATTGTTTTTGCCCTGACACTAATCGTGTTGCTAGGGTTGTTTGCTTCTTATCGCCTGCTCCGTTCGCCTTCTGATCTAACAAAAGAGCAACTGATTATGGAAGTTATGATGCAGGGAATTCAACAGCAGCATTATGACCCGCTGAAGGTGGATGATGATTTCAGCTCAAAAGTTTATAATCTGTTTTTGAAAAGAATGGATAATAACAAAAAGTTTTTCCTTCAGTCTGATATTGATAAGCTCAGCAAATACAAAACAGATATTGATGATGAGATCAACAATGTTTCGATTGAATTTTTTGAAAAAGCAAATTCTATTTATGAAGATAGATTTTCAGAGGTGAAAACTTTTTACTCAGACTTATTGGCAAAACCATTTAACCTTAAAGAAGATGAGTCAATTGAAACTGATGATGACAAAACTTCATATGCAAAAGATATGAATGCGCTAAAAGAGGAATGGAGAAAATCATTGAAATACCAGGTGCTGATTCGTGTGAGTTCTATGATTGATGATCAGAAAAAAGCAATGGAGAAAAGTGATACAGTAAAAGAAAAATCACTGGAACAGATGGAAGCAGATGCCCGCGCTAAAGTTTTGAAAAGCACAAAAGATGCATTTGATAATCTGGCAGAACTTGATCGCATGGACCGATTCAATTTGTATTTAGAATCAATGGCCAATGTTCAGGATCCGCACACTGAATTTTTTCCGCCGGCTGATAAGGCAAACTTTGATATTGCCATGAGCGGAAAACTTGAAGGTATAGGAGCGCAGCTTCAACAAAAAGATGGTGAAATAAAAATCACCAGCATTGTTCCGGGCAGTCCGTCATATCGTGATGGAAGACTAAAAGCAGGAGATGTAATTGTCAAAGTTGCGCAAGGGGCTGCCGAGCCTGTTGATGTTTCTGATATGAGATTGGACAAAGCCATTCAGTTAATTCGCGGAAAGAAGGGCACTGAAGTTCGCCTCACTGTGAAAAAAATTGACGGAACTATGGAGGTTGTAACTCTGATTCGTGATGTTATTGTATTGGAAGATACATATGCCCAATCTTTCATGATTGACAATGGAAATAAAATTGGTTACATCCGCCTTCCTGGCTTCTATGCTGATTTCAGCGGCGGAGGAGGAAGGGATTGCGCAACAGATGTTAAAAATGAATTACTAAAACTTAAAGATGCGGGAGCCAAAGGTGTTATCCTCGATTTGCGCGACAATGGCGGGGGCTCGCTTGAGAGTGTTGTTCAGATGATGGGACTCTTTATCAAGGATGGCGCAGTAGTTCAGGTGAAGGAAAGAAATGCAGATCCATTTATATATCGTGATAAAGATCCTAACCTGGTTTATGACGGAAATCTAATTCTGTTAGTGAATGAAAATTCTGCATCCGCTTCCGAAATCCTTGCCGCAGCCGTGCAGGATTATCACCGCGGAATAATAATGGGAAGCACCACAACTTTTGGAAAAGGAACCGTGCAACGGATGTATGATATGGACAATTTTGTAAATGCAACATATGCCGGCATGAAGCCACTAGGCTCTGTCAAAATCACAATGCAAAAATTTTATCGCGTCAATGGAGGAAGCACCCAGCTCAAGGGAGTGACTCCTGATATTGTAGTTCCGGATGCATACTCACAAATCAAGTACGGCGAAAAGCAGGAAGATTTTCCTTTGAAGTGGGATGAAATTAAATCAGTTGATATTTCAAATTGGCAGCCTTCATATGTAGAATCGACAGTAGAAAATAACAGCAAGAAAAGAATTGAAGGAACCGAGGCATTTAAGCTGATTCAGGAACAAGCAAATGAAATGAAAGATCAAAGTGATAATACTGTAGTGTCATTAAATATTGATAAGTATCGCGAGCGCCAGCAAAAACTCAAGGATGAAAAAAAGAAGTACGATGAACTGGAAGCAAAATTTCCCGATATAAATATTTCAAACCTTTCAGTTGATCTGGATCACATTAACAGCGATAGCACTTACATGGCGCGCAACAAGGAATTACTCAAAGATTTGAAGAAGGATATTTACATAAGCGAAGCCGGTAATGTGATGACTGATATGCTCAAAGATGCCGGAACAACCCAGAAATAATTCCTTCACTTTTGACTTTTCACCTTTCACTTAATTCACTTTTCACCTTTCACTTTTCACCTCACAAATGGCCTGGACTGACATTCTCGAAATCCTGAAATACACGCTTCCATCAATCGTTGTTTTTCTTACCGCTTATTTTATTCTCAAAACTTATCTTCAATCTGAATATGAAAAAAAGCAGCTGGAAGTTCGGATTGATAATTTCAAAGCAGCACTTCCGATTAGGTTACAAGCCTATGAACGACTGGCGCTTTTGCTGGAAAGAATCTCTCCTAACAATCTGATTCATCGCGTGAATAAACAAGGAATGAATGCCCGCGATTTGCAACTCGCTCTCATCAGCAACATTCGCCTCGAGTTTGAACACAATCAGGCACAACAGATTTATGTGAGCGGTGCAACCTGGATGATGATTGTGCAAGTGAAAGAAGAAATCGTGAGCATAATCAACCGTGTTGCTGTTGATTTGCCGGAGAGCGCAACCAGCAAAGATTTAAGCAGAAGAATTTTGGAATACTTCATCAACAACGAACAATCAATGCCCACTCAAAAAGCGCTTGATGTTTTGAAAGCTGAGGTCAAAAAAATATACTGATGTGCTAATGTGCTGATTTGATGATTTGGTACTTTGATGATGAATTTATTTGGTGCCTTTGTGTCTTCGTGGCAAAATATTTCTCTCAAAAGAGCTTAAAGATTTGAAATTGAAACTTCTCTTTATTTCTTCGTGTTCTTAGTGTCTCCGTGTTAAATTATTTATGTCGAAAGAAAAATCTCCATCTAAAAAATTTGAAACCGACAGCGGTATTGAAATAAATCCGCTGTACAAAAATTCTTCAAAACACAATGAAGAATTACCGGGAGAATTTCCGTTCACACGCGGAGTTCATCCAACCATGTATCGCGATAAGTTATGGACCATGCGGCAGTATGCAGGATTTTCTACCGCTGAAGAATCGAACAAGCGCTATCATTATTTACTGAGTCAGGGAACAAGCGGACTTTCTGTTGCTTTCGATTTGCCAACTCAAATTGGTTATGACAGCGATCATGAATTGGCTGATGGTGAAGTAGGAAAAGTAGGAGTGGCAATTGATTCACTCGAAGACATGGAAATTCTTTTTAAAGGAATCAACCTCGAAAAGATTTCTACCTCCATGACCATAAATGCAACTGCATTTATTCTGCTCTCGCTTTACATCGCACTCGCGAAGAAGCAAGGTGCTGATGTGAAAAAACTTTCAGGCACCATTCAAAATGATATTCTGAAAGAGTACGCTGCGCGCGGGACTTATATCTATCCTCCAAAACCTTCCATGCGACTCATCACCGACATCTTTGATTATTGCAGCAAAGAAGTTCCGGCGTGGAATACTATTTCCGTGAGCGGCTATCACATTCGCGAAGCAGGCAGTGATGCTGTGCAAGAGCTTGCATTCACACTGGCAAACGGGAAAGCATATTTGAAAGCAGCGATTGAAAAAGGTTTAGATATAAATGTTTTTGCAAAACGCATTTCATTCTTCTTTAATGCTCATAATAATTTGTTTGAAGAAGTAGCGAAGTTTCGTGCAGCACGCC
>DMRR01000208.1 GCA_003455275.1 Bacteroidota bacterium
CGCGCAACGAAAGTGGCGTGGGGTGCGAGTTCTGCCATAGCATTTTTAAATTACAACACCGTTCAAGGTTTCGCTCCGGAAATAAGAATTTACAGAAACAAAAACTGGGAGGACAATCGGTGGCTAAGTTTAAGCTCGCAACTTCAATATGGATTCAGCAATGAAAAATTGGGGGCAAAAATTACTTTCAGTTATTACTACAAGCCGGTTCGGTTCCGGCGGTTCAGCATTTATGCCGGTAGCTATGTGCGGCAACTGAACGAAACTCTTCCGATCAATCCGCTGATGAATTCGATTTACACTTTGTTCGTGAATGAGAACTACATGAAACTCTATAACAACATTTATGCAGGCGGAAACTGGAATGGTGAAATAATAAATGGTGTGCGGCTGAGTGCAGGTGGTTCTTTCAATCATCGTGAGCCAATGGAAAACACCAATGACTTTACATTCAACACGCGGCACGATTTAAACTTCACTCCTAATTTTCCTTACGCTGATTCGCTGCACAGCAATTTCACTGCTTACAATTCACTACTCACTACACTTACTTTCACCATCAACTTCAAACAGCAGTATTACACCCGCCCTTATGAAAAAGTAATTGTGGGCAGCAAGTATCCAACTCTGAAAATAAGATATAGCCGTGGATGGAATGTGCTTTCATCTACTGTCAATTATGATTTATTAGAAGCGGAGTTAAGCGATGAATTCAAACTTGGATTGTTTGGCAAAAGCACTTATTCATTTAACGCCGGAATTTTTCTGAATAACAAATCAGTTGGAGTGGCCGAGGAAAAACATTTCAGGGGAAATCAAACTGTGCTTGCGCAAAGTGACCACCTGCATTCATTCCAGCTTCTGCCCTACTTTGCTTACAGCACAAATAAATGGTATGCTGAAGGCCATTATGAACATCACTTCAATGGCTGGCTGCTGAATAAATTTCCGGCAATAAGAAAACTTAAATGGTATGAAGTTGCTAGCGCGCATTATCTCATGACTCCTGATATACGCTATGCAGAACTCGATCTCGGCATTGAACATATTTTAAAAGTTTTCAGAGTGGATTGGGTGAATGCTTACAGCAATGAATTGAAGTTGAGAACCGGATTTGTTTTTGGCCTCGATTTGCTTAGCGCTTTTTCGATAGAGTTTGATTGAGATCGTGAATCGTGAGTGGTGAGTAGTGAGTGGTGAGTAGTGAATAGGTTTTATTTCACGCTTCACCGCTTAGTATTCCGGTCTGTTCAGTATTACAGATTGAATCACAGCCTCGCGCAGGTCAATTGTTCTTCCGCCAGTTTCATCAGAAATTTTATATGCATCTATATCAAAAGCTGTATGTTGCTTATCATCTCCACCTTCTGTAACAGCGGGCTTTATTTCATCAGCCATTGAAGTTTGAACAGAAGTTGCAATGTTTTTTCGCTGCGGCTTCGAAGAAGATTTTTTCTGAGTAACTTTTTTAAGGGGTTCGAACTTTGGATATCTCACTGGCGGTGGACCAACAGTTTCAACTTCCCTTCTCTTCTGTTTTGACTGGTCCATTATTTCGCGAAGAATTTCATCCCATGGTTTTTCTTTTTTAGGAGCAGGCTCGTAGGTTTCATTCTTCGGCAATGAAGGATTCTTAGGGTCTTCCAATTTCTTCTTGCGCTCCTTTGCTTTTTTATCTTCTGAAAAAAATTTGAAAACAAAGTAGCCAATCAACAATAAAATGTAAATGAGTTTGCCGTCCATGTTCTTCGGAATCAAATGTAGAAGAAGTTATTTATTCGTGTTAAATAAAAGCAGTTATTGAACACACTGCCTCGCTGATTAACACAATCAGTTATTCGTAAAAACTATATTTCAATTGAGCATTCCAAAATCTGAGATCTCAAATCTTAAATCCTCTTTTACATTTGCCCACCTCATGAAATTCCTGTATTCGCTCGCAGTTATTGTTCTCATTTTTGTCGCTTGCAATAATCAGGGCAATGATCGACTTCCCGGCAGTTTTGTAAATAATCCTGCTACTGAAAACGGAAAGCCAACCGGTAATTATCCGGTCATCACTTTCGATTCTACAATGTTCGATTTCGGAAATGTGCAGGAAGGACAGAAAGTGACTCACATTTTTAAATTCAAAAATTCAGGAACTTCAAACCTGGTTATTACAGATGTGCGTGCATCTTGCGGTTGCACTTCGCCAAAATGGCCCAAAGAAATTATCAGACCCGGCAATGAAAATGAAATTGAAGTTCAATTTAACAGCGAAGGAAAGAAAGGAAATTTTAACAAAGGGATTACGGTTTATTCGAATTCATATCCAAATCAAACTACGATTCGCATCAAGGGTTTCGTTGTGGCAGAATAATTTTTAAAATCAAAATCAAATAAATAAATGTTTCAGATTCTCTTAATGGCTCCTCCACAGGGCGGCGGAGCAGATTGGACCACCTTCGTTTTCCTTATTGGAATTTTTGTAATAATGTATTTCTTCATGATTCGACCGCAGGCGAAGAAGCAGAAAGACCAGAAAAATTTTATTGAACAAATTCAAAAAGGACAGAAGATTGTAACGGTTTCCGGAGTTCACGGAAAAATTTC
>DMRR01000270.1:0-12043 GCA_003455275.1 Bacteroidota bacterium
AAAAAAGGTTGGGATGATCGCTGGAAAGAATTTTCAGAATGGGCAGAAAGCGGACAAAAAATAAAGGACACACTTTTGAAATTGGTAGATGAAGACACCGCAGCCTTTAACCAAATAATGACAGCATTTTCGTTGCCTAAAAATTCTGATGAAGAAAAAAAATTGCGCGCTTCACAAATTCAATTGGCAACTAAGCGTGCAATGGAAATTCCTTTTCAGGTAATGGAAGTTTCTTCTCAGGCTTTTCCACTTTTAAAAGCAATGGCCGAAACCGGCAATCCAAACTCAGTGTCTGATGCGGGAGTGGGCGCAATTGCTGTGCGTGGGGCAGTAATTGGTGCCTACCTTAATGTGAAGATTAATAGTGTTGGATTTAAGGATGAAGTTTTCAAAAATGAGTTATTGAAAAAGGCTGAAAACCTGAAATCAAATTCAATCAAATTCGAAAATGAAATTCTTACCATTGTGGAACAAAAAATGAGAAATCCATCTTAACGCATATGCTGAAAAAACTTCCCTTATTTTTTATTCTAAGTTATTCATGCCTTGTACTGAATTCGTGCACATCAATGCAAACAGAAATGAGCAAAAAATGGAAACTCGATAAATCAGTATTTCCATTGCGTGAGAGGCAGTTGAATGAATTTACCCAGGAACAAAAAAATATAAAAGATAGCATAGCAGCTACATCTGATTCTTCGAAGATAAAAAAATTAATTCTCGACTTGGAGTTAGCTGAAACTTCAGTTCAAAAAATTAAAGAAGGAATAGAGAAGTTAAATCACAGCTATCTGGATCTAAATGAAGATGGATCTTATTCGAGCACGGTAGCTGTAGACGAAGAAGGCAGTTGGAACCTCAGCTCAGATAAAAAAATTCTTTGCCTTATTCCCAAAGGGAAAAACCGAACCGATAAATTTTATATAAAGGAGTTTGAGAGAGAAAAATTATTAGTTCTTGCTATTGACTCATCTACTTTTCTTTCATTTTCTCCTCAGGAATAATATAAATAAGAATTTATTTGGTGCACTTGCGCGCTTAGTCTATCCATATATTTTTGCGCCCTCTTAATAACCAAAAACTTTAAATGAAAAACAACATTCTTTCTCTCGTAGCTGTAGTAGCTACTCTCTCTTTCTTCGCAGCATGCAGCGGAGGCGCAAAGGATCAAATTGTTCGTAAATGGCAGATGTCCGAAATGAAAAGCCCATCAGCAACACGCGAAATGAATGAGCTAGATCAAAAAATCAAAGCTGCTGATGATTCAATAGCATCAGCTGGAACGGACACAACTAAGGCCGCAATGTTTAAGATGGATAAAGAATCATATGTCTCTCAAAAGGAGAGCTATGAAAAAATGATGGAAAGTTTTAACAAGCAAACATGGGAATTTATGAAGGACGGTAAATGTGAAATGGCAATGGGAGAAGAAAAAGAATCCGGAACCTGGAGCATTTCCGAAGATGGAAAAAAGCTTGCGCTCACATCAAGCAATGGTAAAACAGACACTCTTGAAATTTCTGAACTAACTAAAGATAAAATGGTTTTTTCAATTACTAAGGATTCTTCAAGCATTACCTTCGTACCAGCTGAAGAAAAGAAATAATTTTTCTTCTGAATGATAAAACCCCTTCCGGAATCCGGAAGGGGTTTTTTATTTCTCTGAACTCTGTCAAAAAAATAATTTCTACTTTCAACTATGAAAGCTCTAAATATTTTTTCCGTGATCATATCTTCTTTTTCATCATCATATTAACTACTAATAATTCGAAGAAACTAATAATTTGTAAATTGCAATTTGTAGATGTGCATTCACGGGAATTATCCTGAAGATTCAGCAGGATACAGATAAGATCAAATCAATTGAAGATCGCATTTTATTTTATTCAAAGTCTCAACAATGGCCACATACTTTTCAGAAGAAAAAAATCTTTTCAATTACAGTTAGATATTTAGAAAAATGTTTTTGATGATATAAATAAAACTGAATTATGAATTTCATTTTATCTAGAAAAATGAAACTAGTTATTTCAGTTTCGCCTATATCCTTTAATTGGAAACTGATTGAGAATGGAAAAAACTAACAACGCTGAATTAGGTTTTATGAGAACTGATTCGTTCGAAATTCATAAACTCAGTACACGCAAACTGAACTTAACTATTCCGCGCGATACCAGAACCTTTGCATTCGTCCTACTTGTCGAAATGAAAAAATAATTTCACCATGTTTTCAAAAAAAAATCCCCGCCAAAACTGGCAGGGATTTTTGATTGGGTGTTTTACCTTTTAATTATTTGTCTTGTTCATCTTCTTTCTGATGTACTTCTTCCATTGTGTCAACGGCGTTTTCATCAAAACCCAGATCTCCATCTTTATAAATAACTTCAGTTCCTGGAATAATTCCTATAATCTTAAAATCAGTTCTTCGATTTGCTTGTCTGCCTTTTGGATTATCAGTTCCGTCAGGATTTGAATTAGGTGCAATCGGCTCCGTTTCACCCATTCCCTTTGCTTCTAATCTCTTAGGGTCAACACCTTTTTCTTTTACTAAATAATCAACAACACTTTGCGCTCTTTGTTGTGAAAGGGTATTGTTATAATCATTTGAACCAACACTGTCAGTGTGAGATCGAACTTGAATTTTAATTAAAGGATTATCGGTTAAAATTTTATATAACGAATCAAGTCCAACCTTCGATTCAGGTCTAAGGGTAGCTTCATTGAAATTGTAAAAAATATTTTTAATAACAATTGGAACAGGAGGAGGAACAGGATCTAGATATATGTCAACCCTCATGGTATCGTTCTCCCATGTTTTTACTACGCTGAAAGGAGAAGAATTGGGATAGTATCCATTACGGGTTGCTTTCAACTCATAACTCATTGTGGGTTTTGTATCCCAGAAATACATTGTATCAATTTTTGAAAACTGATCATCTCCCCACTTGGTATCTCCCCCAGAAACCATTATAACTTTTGCGCTATCAATTTTCTTTCCTGTCTTTTTATCAAACACAAATCCTCTGACAGCATTGTAAATAATTCTTGGGTACTGCACAAGCCAGATATCATCGCAGCATGTTTCGCTCTTTACAGAAATTGTTCCCGGCCGATTTGAGACGAGATATCCAATATATTTTTTGTCGCTTAAAACATAATACATATCGTCAACAGAACTGTTAATTGGATAGCCCATGTTTTTTACAGGCTCCCATTTCTTTAAAGAACCTTTTGACTTAAAGATATCGAAACCACCCATTCCCGGCCATCCATTTGAACTGAAGTAAAGGGTATAACTTTTCGAATCATAGTATGGTGTGATGTCATCTCCTGTTGTATTTACTTTTTTTCCCAGGTTCATCGCCGGACTCCAAACATCACCGTTTTTAACGCTATACCATATATCCATTCCACCTGTTCCCTGGCCGCGATTACTGCTCCAATACAGAACCTCACCTTCTTTAGATTTTCCAACGCAAGGGTGTGTTTGTGTTGAATCAGAATTAATTTCACTAGGGAGTTTTACAGGATTGCTCCACTTTCCGTTCTTCTGAATTTCTGTTACATAAATATCACAATGCATTTTCATTGTGTTATCCATTTTACACTTGGTAAAATAAAATCGTTTGTGGTCAAGCGAAAATGATCCATTTCCGCAGTGAGCATCTTTATCATTAATAGGCATTCCTTTATAAAGAGAACTTTGACCAAGAGTGGAATCGGTTTCTTTAGGAGCTGAATAGAACTGAGCGAACTGAGTATTTTTTCTAACATTATCAATGATAATGATGGTATCTGATTTTAATGATGAATAAATAAGTTCATCATTACCATTGGGCACTGGTCCAAATTCTGTGTAAGGAGCATTGATATTGGCGCCAATATGTTCAACTTTTACTGTGTCAGGATGTGAAATCATACTAATTGCTAGGTCGCAACCTTCAGACTGCATTTTGGCTTTTTTCTTCAAAACTGATGCGTTGGTTCCTTTATAAACTTTCTGAAATTTATCGAAGGCAGTTTTTGCTTCAGCGTACTTAGCATTATATTTTAAACAAAGTGCATAGTAGTATCCTGCTTCTGGATACTGATCAGTTCCTAAATCCTGCAATACTTTAAACCATTTCTCTGCTTCTTTATAGTCTCTAAGCAACATTTGAGATTGGGCAATTTGATTTACTGCATAAGCATTGTTTGATTGTTTTTCATACACTCTTTCATAGTATGAAATGGCATTGAAATAACTTCCAATACTATAGAGGTAATCAGCCATTTTCAAGCTTTGTTTAGCATTCAGCTTTTGAATGACCTGACCATTGGAAACAAATGGAAGAACCAGGAGAAGAATCAAACACATTTTTTTCAAAAAACTCATTTGCTTAAGGTTTATCTTTTTGTTAGAAAAAATTCAGCTACAAATAAAACAAAATATCAGAAACGCGGACACCATAAAACTGGTGGATCCAGAATCAAACCGCCAATGCATCCAGTATAACTTAAAGAAAGTTCGAAACCTCCTTTTGAATTAGTGGCGCTATTGAGCGAAGAAATATTTACATCATAACTTAGTCCGAGTTTAACGCTTTTGTACTCACCACCAACTAAAACATTTACTGCATCATCCCAGCGGTAATAGCCACCAAAATAAAATTCGGCTTCCATGTTTGCGTTACTGACATGATAACCAACATTGGTTCCGAAATTAATTTCTTGTGCTGCAGATTGAGTCATATATAATACAGAAGGATAGATGCTCCATACATCATTTAATTTAGCTTTACCTCCAGCATGAACAACCATGCGCATTCCTAATTTAGAATTTGGATTATCCAGGAAAGTTTCTTTAGGCTGAATCAGATGAAAAGCTGCGCCTCCGGCATAGAAACTATATTTTGGAGAAATATTAGCAAGGTAAAGAATTCCGGCATTAAAATCTAGATAACCGAAACCTAGTTTCGCAAATGGTTCATTATTAGATAATGTATGATCAAAATCAGTTCCGTTAAACTGATCTTCGAAATCTAATTTATTAGGGTCAACCTTTTTCTGAACATATCCTGTCTGGATTCCAAGAGAAACATTATGAATTCGCTTAGCATCGAAAGTATACATGTACCCAGCTGAACCCAATATTGAAAGATTTGACAAATTACCGTCACCGGCCTGGTCCTGCAATACAAGCATTCCGGCCGATAGAACTCCTTTCTTTATATAACGAGCCGCCAGATTATTTATATCAAAAGACAATGAGGGCGTTGTATAGGTTGTGGGTGCTGATATACTATGCCATTGGTTTTTATAATTAATGCAGGCCCGGTAGTTACAGTCATTAATGCCAGTTAATGCCGGATTAAGAGTTAAGGGTGAAGCATAAAACTGCGAATAGTGTATATCCTGAGCCCGAGAAATAACTACGGTCAGAATCAATAAAGCAAGAATGTATAATTTTTTCATTGGTTTGGATTTCCTAATTTTTGTTATCTGATTAATGTCAAATTTCCCTTTCGTTCTATCTGTCTGTTATTAACATCTACTCCTTTTATTTCATAAATATAAACTCCCATAGCTGCTGGTTCTCCTTTAGTCATTCCATCCCAACCTTTTGTTGAATTAAAATTCTCCCACACCAATTCTCCCCAACGGTTGTAGATTTTAAAACTGGAAAGACTAAAAATTCCGCGGGCAATATATGTAAAATAATCATTAACTTCATCGTTGTTTGGTGAAAATGCATTTGGAATATAAATGTCAGCTGTGTTTATCACATTGACAACAATATTTGTTTTATAGACACAACCATTAGCCGTAGTAACCGTTGCCCAATAGGTAGTTGTTTGTTGTGGAGCAACTATCGGTCCCTGAATTGTGGTATCAGAAATAAAATAATTAGGTGACCAAGTATAACTTACTCCTCCATATGCTGCGATTAAAACACTATCTCCTTGATAAATTGTTTTGTCAAACATTGTATAAACATAAGGATCAGGAAAGAAATCAACGGCAACAGTTTGGGAATCTATGCAACCAAATTGATTTGTAATTATCACTGTATAAGTTGTTGATAGATTTGGCGTAGAAACAGTATTGGAATCAGAAGGGTTTGTCAACCAAACCGGAGGTTTCCAAAAATATTCTGTTCCGCCAGTAGCCCAGAGATTAGCGGATTCTCCTCTGCAAATTGTCGTATCGTTACCCGCAGCTCCATTTAGGGAAGCGACTGAATAAACAACTAATGTATCCTGCGTATTGCAACCAACAATAGGAATAGAAGCATCGAGGTAGTAAGTAATTGTATCTTGCGTGTCAGTCCAGGGGTTTGAAATATTTGTTGCTGATAAATTTGTTGGTGGCGACCATTGATAATTAATTCCTCCGCTTCCATTGAGTTGAATAGAATCTCCAATGCATAAATAAATATCGGGTCCTGCATTCGCGTTCGTAGAATTTACTGTAATTGAAGTCGAATCCATTGCAGTGCAACTGTTTACCGTTACGGTAATAGTGTAGGTAGTCGATTGTGGTGGAGTTGCTAAAGCGCTATCACAATTTGAGCAGGATAGTCCAATTGGCGGTGACCAATTATAATTAAAAGTAGATCCCGAAATAGCATTCAACTGTACAGGTTCTCCAAAACAAACAGCAGTATCATTAGGAGATGAAACCAGGATTTGATCTGCAATATTCATTATTGAACTGTCGAATGGGTTTCCATTACAAGTGATTAATTGAAACAAAACAATATTTTCAATTCCTTCAGTTAGACCATCAGCAACTGGAGTTATATTTATGTAGAGAACAGAATCTCCGGGGTAAAAAACTACACTGTCCGGAATGCTATTGTAGTCTGTTCCCATTGTTGCTGTTCCTCCTATTCCAAAATGAAAAACAATTGTATCCTGTGCTACTGTATTCAGCGACATTTGAAACTGACCATCCACACAACCTTCTACAGCAGTGGAGAACTGATTATTTGGATCTACATATCCTGTGATAGGTGTTATCTGAACACCAGTGCTTGATAAGCTTCCTGCTTCAATCATCACTCCAGAATCATAAGATCCATCTGTACAATCAGCGATTCCTAATCTGAGATGATAAGTCTGGCAAGGTTGAATTACAATTTTTGCCTGAAGCAATACGGTCAGTCCATCATATTGAAGGGCTGTTTGTGTTCCCACAGGTGGGCAATTTGCAGATCCCGGGCAAATAGAATTATTAGGATCATTACAGATGTAGTAGCTTGGATTTGCTCCCTGGCAATTAATGTTGTTAATTGAAACCGGAGTGGTAGTTCCCGGAATCAAGGCGATGTTTTGCTGACCGACAATTCCGGGTCCGCTGATAAAAAATCCAAACACATCATTATACTGCTGCGCTCCGACCCACTCTGCATATTCCTCACTTCCAAAAATGTAATTAAACTTTAAAGTATCTGCAGTGGGAATTAAATCAAACTCAAAACCAACTGCATCAAGTGTATTGTAACCAGAGAGAGCAGTTAGTTGCGGATCACCGGCTCCAAAATTATTTGTAGTAGTAGATCCACTGTTGTTAGGTCCTATAATATTATTTATATCGCCGGTTGTGAGCACAACACCGGCATTAATTCCGATTGGTGCACCATTCGCCTGAAATAGTCCATAAGCATTCGCAGTACCGTTTGTAATGGTTGCATTTGAAACGCTGATACCACTACCAACAAGTGCTTGAGCCATTTGAGCAGCAGTTGCAGGAGAAACAGTTACTTGAGCAATTGAAGAAAAAGATAGTACCAGAATAAAAAATAACCCGGCAACTAATGCTGGAAGTGGTTTAAAAAATTCTTTCATGAAAAAAAATTTTTATGAAGTATCACAATGTGATTTTTTTAACTGACTAAAAATAAAATCATCTAACTAAGAAGTCCGCTTAATTCTGAAAAACTATTACGCGCTCATTGAAATTTTCCCAATGAAAATGTGCAGAAGTGAGAAAAAAATCAGCGAATGAGTGTGACATTCCCTTTCAAAAATATTCCGGAATTAGAATAAGTATTTCTTCCAACAACCACCCAGGCATAAACGCCCATGCTGCATAATCTGTCATCAATTGTTCCATCCCAACCCTCATCTACATCCGAGGTTTCAAAAACGAGTTGTCCCCAACGATTATAAATTCTAAAATACTTCAGCTCAAATCCACATGAATAGATAATACTGAAGAGATCATTTATGTCATCATTATTTGGAGTAAAGGCATTCGGCAAAAAAATATTTGCAGCAGATACATTAACAGGAAATGTATAATGTGATTCGCAACCATCAGCCTGTTGAACAACCAAAGTATATGTAGTATTAGTCAATGGAGATGCTACTGGATATACAGAATTTGTATCACTCAATCCATAGGATGGTTGCCAATGAAAAGTTGTCCCGATTAGTGATGTACCAGTAAATAAAATTACCGATTCATTACAAAAAATAGTGGTGTCACGAAAATCAACCTCTGAAGGAGCTGGAAATAGAATATTGACCATATCGGAAGAGGAGCACCCATTTGTATCAACACCCGTGACAGTATATGAAATAGTGGTTACCGGATTTGCAACAGGATTGGAAATATTAGTTAAACTTAAATAGGTGGACGGAGACCATGTATAACTAACAGCACCTGATGCATTAAGTTGAATAGGTGCTGAGCCACACAAAGATGTATCGCCACTTGCAATTACCTGAGGCGAAGGGAGTACAAAAATAGGAAAGCTATCAACAACGATACACCCTCCATTATTTTCATTCACAGTATAGATAACATTTGATAAAGGAAATGCGCTTGGGGTTTGGCAACTACTACAACTTAAACTAGTGGAAGGATTCCATGAATAATTACTACTAAGTGGCGCAATCAGTTGAATATTATTACCAGAACATATTGTATCGGCAGGTTCAGTATTAAATGATGTAGTTGGAAATACAACTATCGTATCAGTACCAATAGAACAATTTCCCATTACTTGAACCCAATATGTTCCAACAGAATTAATATTCAAATTAGAATTAGATGAACCATTAGACCATAAATAATTTTGGGCATTTCCATAATTAATAATCGGGATAAGATTGATACTTCCAATTCCACAAATCGAGGTATCATTTCCAAGCGAAACAGAAATCGAATCAAATGGAACCGGGTAATTATAAATCTGAATCAAATCGCTTTGCGTCAATTCACGATGATAATATCTGATTTCATCGATTCCCCCTTCATAATATGCTGTGCCGGAAACTACATCATAAATTCCTGAAGACCCATCCCCGTTTGTGTATAACATTGGACCTCCACTTCCACCATAAGTAGCGGGGTCATAATTGCAATCAACCCAAATATCCATGTCAGTAGGTCCGCGTATTACACCTGCAATAAAGTGCCATTGGTTATCATTAATGTTTGTTGTCCCAAACTTAGAACGACGCTGCGATGCAGATGTTGTACCACCATCTCCATAGGATAATTCAAGTGTTCCACTTGACACCAATACCTGAATCCATATTCCAGTATAATGATCGATCCAAGTATCGCTTTTGAAAAATGTTCCAATTCCATTATTGTCATTTGATTTGATCCACATACAAATACTAATAGGAAAAGTTGCAGGTTTATATCCTGGCGTTGTTGTGTAATATATATGGTCAGTTGTTCCATTGAATGTGTAAGCAGAATTCGGATTACCAAATCGGTCAGATATTAATGTGGCACCATAAACCGTTCCGTTATTTCCATTACCAGTAGCATCATTTGCATTGCCATTGAAAGGATAATAAGCAAGAAGGCTATCATTTAGCCATGCCTGAGAATTTGCATTTGAAAAGTTAAATAAAAGAATAAATATTATAAGGTAAAATGGAAGAGAGTATCGCAAAATCAACGAAAGTGTAAATATAAAAATGTATTCCAATTTTAATTTCTTGAAATTGAAAAACAATGGTTGATTGATCTATTCTTGTACCTTATCCTTACGCGATGAACCAATATAGAATTAGATTAAGCCATTCAATAACAAATTTCCTTTTCAACAGATTCAGATTTCCGGGTTCAAAAAAAATTGGAAGAGCAATTTCAAAAATTCTGCTGCCGAAGTTTAAGCCATACAATCATTATCCAACAATTTATGGCTTCGATTTGTTTTTAAGCCCGGGCGAAGGAGAAGAAATTTTTCGACTTGGATTTTATGAGCCGGGAACTCTTGCATTCATGAAAAAGGTTTTAGAGCCGGGCGATACTTTCCTTGATGTAGGAGCAAGTATTGGATTGATGAGTTTTTATGCATCAAAAATTATTGGGAACAGCGGAAGGGTATTGACCTTTGAGCCCGTTTCAAAAACTTTTACTCATCTTACAAAATCAATTAAGTTAAACCACTCGAAAAATATTACTCCACTTCAATTTGCTCTTGGGAATGAAAACACTTCTCTTCCAATCAATCTTGATTCCGCCTGTCCTTCTCTTGCTACTGTAAAATCCAACTCAACAACAGAAACAGTTCAGGTGAGAATTCTTGATGAAGTTCTTTCTGAACAAAAAATATCAAAAGTGAAATTGATGAAGATTGATGTAGAAGGTTTTGAGGCAGAAGTTTTGAGTGGAGCTAAAAAATTATTGTCAGACAAAAATGCACCAATGCTTTGCATTGAATTCGCACCGGCATTGATTCAATCTTCCAATAAGTTCGAAGCATTTGAAATCATAAAGAGTTGCAACACATACAGATTTTTTCAATTGAAAAATTCTAAAGATTCTATTTCACCTCTGATTGAAATTTCTGACTTCGGGAAATTCAGAGCAGATGATAATGTTTTTTGCATTCCTGAAAATCATCTTAATTGATTTAAGACAATTTCCTTTTTTCAACAATGTATTATAAGAACTATTGCCTCAGCAATTGTCTGAATATCTCTCCTACTTTTTGCTCAGAAAACCTGCCCTGATTCTGTTCCGCTATTCGTTTTGAATCAAAGCTTCTTGACATTGCTTTTTCAATTCCGGTTACCCAATCAGTAACTGTATTTTCAACCAGCACACCGCTTTCTTCATTTACAATTTCAGGTAAGCCTCCGCGGTTACTTGCAATGACGGGAGTGCCGCAGCATAAGGCCTCCGCAGCTACAATGCAAAATGTTTCGTAGTCTGATGCATGAACAAAAAAATCAGATTGCTTCATGAGATCGCTTACTTCCTGTTTATTCAAAATTCCAAGAGCATTAATTCTTATTGATAAATTTTTCATTTCCATTGCAGCATCGAGTGCTGGCCCATCTCCACCTATTTTGAGAATAATTTTTTTCTTTGTTCTCATTCCAATTTCATTCAATGCCTCAATGAACAATTGTGGTCGCTTTGGATAAACCCAACTTGCAATTGCACTAAAAACTATTTCATCTGTTCTATTTTTTTTCTCTTGAAAATTGAATAGTAAAGAATCAACAATATTTGGCATTACTGATATGTTCGTCAAATTCGGATTGTGCTTTAACACATTTTGTTTCAGAAACTCTGAAACACAGATTACAGATTCTGCGTTCTGATAAGCGGCTCTTGCGCGCGATGCAAAATAATTTCTGCTGAAAAACTTATCAAGCTTAGACCAGTGCTCGGATATAATATGCTTCTTCCTGAATTTTTGACTGAGTTTGTAAGCAACAATTCCTGATGGAAAAATAAAATGAGAATTAATCAATTCAACTTTCGCTTTTGATTCAATCATTTCAAATTTTTTCTCAACATCTTTTCTAAGCAGGATTGGGATTAACTGAAAAATTTTTTTATAAAACCGGCTGTGAATAATCACTGAATGAACAATTAATCCATGTTCTTCCTTTTCAGAAATTTCTTTTCGAAAAAAATCTTTTGATTGAATAGCGCTTACAAATAAAACTTCGACACTATGCCCCTGCGATTTCAGAAAATGCGCCCACTCTTTTACAAACTTTCCTGATAAAGGGTTTTGCGGGTGCGGAAAAAGTGAACTGACTACAACTATTTTCAACGGTACAAATTTGTAATTTCA
>DMRR01000270.1:12402-16092 GCA_003455275.1 Bacteroidota bacterium
AATCCTTCGCTAAAAAGTTAAATTAATTTACTCAAACTCATTAGATCCTTTTACCGAAAAAAAATTCAATGTTTTGATAAATAAAAAATTTTTCGGAGATCAGAATACAATAATTTATCGAAAAACTCTATGGATAAATGAGCAAATACTCATTTAACGATCGAGACAACTGCTAATAAATTATTAATGAATTTCTCTGATTATAATCCTACATCCACTCGGGCCATTCAACAGCAATTCCCAATGCTTTGAGAACAATAGCCAGAACAATTATTCCAACGATTACGCCGCCTAACAAAAAAGTAGAAAACTTATAAGCCTTAGCCTGACGCACCAATGCCTGATGCTTCGAAATATTTGTGAGGCAATTTTCCAGTCTTAGAAAACTTGATTGATTCTTTACGATGTAGTCATAAGCACCATATTTAATTGTATCAACTGCCACCTCAATTTTTTCCTGGCCGGAAAGAAAGATGATATAGATATCGGGATTGATCTGTTTTATCCGTTTCAATATTTCCAAACCATCAGCTGCGTCAGGATTATCTGAATTACTCATACGATAATCGAGAACAATGTAATCCGGATTTGAACTCAGGTTTCGGATACAATCTTCTCCGTTAGAAAATGTAATTATCTCAAGATTGAATTTTTTTTGAAGATGCATTTTCAGCATTTCATTATTCACTGCGTCATCATCAACCAAGAAAATTTTTTTAACAGAAGCCATTGAATGGAATATTTTTTTTGCGGGATAAATGTAAATGAAAATGAATTTGAAATCCTTCTACTGAATTTCACTTCAATTTTTGAAAATGAACAATAATTGAACAGTTCTGAATTAATAAAAAAATGGAATGGATATTTATGTTGATTGATTTATGTTTGGGCACCCAAATTTTCATAAAAAGGTAAAAGAAAAAATGCGAATACTGATTGTTGATGACGAGCGGGATGTAGAACAACTCTACCGCATGAGTTTCAGAAGAGAAGTTAAAAACGGAATAGTTGATCTTGAATTTGCTTTCTCCGCCAAGGAAGCCTTTGAAAAACTATTGTTACTTCATCCTATGGATGTTGTGTTGGTGCTTTCTGATATTAATATGCCTGGTATGAGTGGATTTGATTTACTGAAAATGATTCGTGATAAGTTTCCTGAGTTAAGAGTTTATATGGTATCAGCCTATAGCGATTCTGATAATATGAATACAGCCAGAACTCTTGGGGCAAATGATTTTCTTACCAAACCAGTGGACTTTTCATTATTGAAAAGCAAAATTACTGAGTTGAAAGGTGCGGCCTGATTAAAGGTTTATTTACGCTTACGGCAAGATTGTTGCTAAATCGCGAATCAAAAAATCAGTACTTTTTCATGAATAAAATCCTTACTCTTCTTCTTGCTATAACCTTTACAAATTGTTTTGCTGAATCTGCATTGCATTTAAAACACTCACCTGCAGGAAAGGGTGGATATAAAATTTCCGGAAACATAAAAGAACTCAGCAATGTTGATGTTTACCTTGGAAATTATTATGGCGACAAACAATACCTGAAAGACACAGCTCATACTGATGCCTCAGGAAATTTTGTTTTTGAAGGAAAGGAAACTCTGCCCGGTGGAATTTACCTTGTAGTAACTCCCCGAAAAACTTATTTCGAACTGATTATTGATAAGGTGCAGACATTTTCTTTTGCTACAGATACTGCAGATTTTATTGCTGAAATGAAAATAAAAGGAAGTGAAGACAATATTTTGTTTTATGAATACCTGAAAAATGGAATTGTGGTACAACAAAAAATTGATTCGCTTCAAAAAGAATTGAAGAATGCAAAAACAAAGGCTGACACAACTGCATTATATGATCAGATGAAATCGGCTAACAAAAGCATTAATGATTACCGTGATAAATTTATTAAAGATCATCCTGCGGTTTTTCTTTCTAAACTTTTCAAAGCTATACCTGAACCGGAAGTTCCGGAGCGGCCTGCCGGGGCTGATTCTACCTGGGGCTATTTTTATTATCGAGCTCACTATCTTGATAATGTAGATTTTGGTGACAACAGAATGCTGCGCACTCCTGTTTTTCACCAGAAGTTAGAAAAATTTCTTACTCAAATTGTCCCTCAAATTCCTGACACAATAAATTATGAAGCAGATAAATTAGTTGATCGTGCCCGGCCAGATTCTGAAATGTTTAAGTATGTGGTTTGGTGGATCACCTATCACTACGAAACCAGTAAGATCATGGGGCTTGATGAAGTGTTTGCTCATATGGTAGAAAAGTATGTGATGACCGGTCAATGCTGGTGGTATGATTCTACGCAAACTAAAAAATTGATTCAGAAATATCATGAAACAGTTAAGAACTGTATTGGTTGTCCGGCACCTCCTCTTAATATGCTTGATATGTATATGAATCCACTTGACATAAAGGAGTTGAAGAATGATTGGATTGTAGTTGTTTTTTGGGATCCAACCTGCGGTCATTGTAAAAAAGAAATTCCAAAGCTCGATACACTTTATCGTGAATTACTCCGCCCTCACGGAGTTGAAGTTTGGGGAGTAAACATGGATGGAATACAGAAAGAATGGATGGACTATGTGGAAGAGCACCATTTAGAATGGATTAATGTCTGGGACCCGTACAACCAGTCAAAGTTTCGTGAAACCTACGGAATCAAAACAACTCCGGTTATTTATGTAATTGATAAGAATAGAAAAATTGCTTACAAGCGAATTGATGTAGATACACTTCGCGAAATTTTTGAAAAGCAATTCAAAGAGAAAAAATAAATCTTGCAGATAAATAAAATTGGCAACCCGTTTTTCAGGTTGCCAATTTTTTTTTAGTCAAACAGTCTTTGATAGGCCCGGCTTTCCGGATAATTCCATTCAAGGAAATTACTTTTCTCCCATCGAGATTTAAACTGTTCCTTTCTTTTTCTAATTGACTCTGTAAAATTAAGATTAGCATATTCAGTATCACCAGAGAAACTGAATTTGCGAGACTGAACCATTTTAATTTGACTTAACTGATCCTCGGTGTAATTCATATCTGCAAGAGCAGAATCATTCAAATCAATCAGGAAATTAAAATGAACAAAAGATTGATTGTAATGTGCGAAATTGTATCGGGCAATTATTCCATCCCAATTGAAACAAGCAGACAGAATAATTATCAGGTAAACAGAAATTGAATTCACAGAAAGCAGAAAAGCGATTGACTTCCTTCGGTAAATCATATATATAATGCTTGCCAATCCAATGAGACACATCGCAAGAAAGAAGTAAACAAATATTCTTTTATAAGCGAGCGCGAAGTATTCGATGTAGTATGAATTTCGGATAGAGACTGAGGCAATCATTATTGCATTTTGAATCAACCATACAATCACCAATGTCTTGAAAAGGCGATTGTCTTTCATAAAGAGGATATTGCTGTTCAGATAATAAACAGAAACCGCAATTGATATCAAGATAGCAACAATTAAAAGATATGTCCCTTCATGTACCATTTCCTTCAGGTAGCCTCCATCCCATTGAAAGTTAAACCATATGTGCGAGATGTCAAGATAGTTGAGCCAAAAAATCATAAGGTTTAGAATGAAGAAAAGAAAAATCGCCATTTGCTTTTTGCGATACAACAGTCTGTTCAGGGTTTGAAAAAATGATTTTCTTTTTTTTCTCTC
>DMRR01000270.1:16451-18915 GCA_003455275.1 Bacteroidota bacterium
AGAAGAAAGAACAAAATGCGATCGAATGATATAGTATTCAGGAACTCGCCTAAACGATTTATAAGATGCTGGAAACTTTGAAAGAATAAATCATTTGAATAAGAATAAATCACAAACAAAATCACAATTGTAAATACAGGCAGAAAAACAAACCGGATATAGTTTGTCCAGTCCACTTTCTTTTTTCTTCTGATGAAAGTAAACCTGCGAAGCACGGTGACAGGCAGAAGGGATAGTGATTGAAATGAAAGGAGAATTGCGAACTGAAGGTGTTTCATGTTTTGATATGCAAAATTTCCAATGAAGAAGAAAAAACAACACCAGAAAATAATTATGCTGAAATCAGTATGAGCAAACACAACTGAAAGCGATGAAGCAAATAAGCCGGCTATTAACAACCATGAAACCGGTTTTACTCTTTCAGATTTATCATTTTGTTTTCTTAACGCAAAAAATAGTGCTATTGAATAAAGCGAAATCAAAACCGAATTGATGCCGGCAGAATTCCTGCTAAATAAAAGGTAGAAAAAAAATGCAGAAGCGAGGATGAGGGTTGTGGGGTTGAATAAATATCTTTTCATGTATCTGTTCAACGCCTTCCTGTGAAATAAATTATTTTACTTCAATTAAATTTTTTGAACCGTCGAAAAAAAGATCCTGGAGGTATATAAATCTTTTACTGAGGTAGAAATATTAAAATAACCAGAAAGCATATTGGTTGAAGAATCATAATTAAGTTTTGAAAAATAATACAGGACTGCATCTTCCATCAGTGTTTGATTGAACTGAACTTCGGCATGAATTACTTTTTCACCAATCATAAAAATTATTGCTTCTGTTTTTTCAGAAGAAGAAAAACTATTTTCAAGTTTGATCTTTTTCTTTTTGAAATCAAATTGTCCGATAACAAGGTGATCAATTTTAATTTTCAACACCTGATTTGTGTCACTTGCATTTTCAATTACAAAAGGAATAGCAATGCTCCCAGTTTCAGGACTCGTGCTCCACTTCTTCATCCGGTTGCTGCTTTCATGAAACAATCCCAACAACCATTCTCGATTTTTGGTTGAGTCTTTTTCCTCAGTGTGCAGCCACCAAATCCATTCATAAGGATGTAACTCCGGATGACAACTGTGATTGCAATCGAGGCACCATGTTCCATAAAATCCAAGCGAAGGATATTCAGTTCCGAAATTCGGATGATCTTTCAAATCTCTACCATCATGAAGTGTTGGGTAAAATTTTTCATTCAATTGTTCCCGGAAACTACCAGATGGAGTCAACTCGCAATGCAATTTATACATTTTAATGTCAATCATATTTGTGTCGCGTACAAATGGAGGAGCTGAATAATCCTTGATGTAATTTCCTTTTCTATAGTCTTGTTTTCCGATTGATTTTTGAAGGTCAAAGGCAACGAATTGCTGCAACAAATATTTATGCAGATGAAAAGCCAGGTCGAAATTGATGTCGTATTCAGTGTACCTCTCTTTAGAACTTCGCGTATTGCGAATCACGGTTCCAACAAACTTCTGCTTCTTCATATCAACTGTCCGCCAGTTGAACCCACCGAAAACATGAATCAATAATCCAATGCCAAATATTTTGTGATGTTGTTTTTTTCTTTCGATAACAGAATCAGCAAGAATTGGATTTACTAAGTCCAGAATTTTTTCATTCAATGTATCGTCGGTAGAAATTGAATTGTTTGAGTTCAATAATGCTTTAAATGCTTCCGGGGTTTTATCAAAAGCAGAAACCTGATAAACTGTTTGAGCAAAAATGTTTTGGCAGGTAAAAAAAATTACTAAGAAAAAAATTATAAAAATTTTCATCAGGTTGGCGATAAAAAAAATGCCCTCCGGTTAATGAAGGGCATTTTTTGGTTTGATCATTTTTTTCTATTCGAAAATAATTGTCATTTCTACGCGGCGGTTTTTCTGTCTTCCTTCAGGAGTGCTGTTGTCAGCTATCGGTCTGGTTTCACCATAGTATTCAACAATTATTTTATCTGCATTTGCACCATGGGCTACCAAATAATTCTTCACAGCCTGGGAACGATCGTGGCTCAGCTGCATATTCTTTGCATCATCTCCTACATTATCAGTGTGACCTGCTATGCGCAAACCGTATTGAGGCTTGCTGACCAGGAGAGCAGCGAGCTCATTCAATGATGCAAAAGATTTTTCGCGAATGATATCCTTGCCTGTATCGAATTCAAGATTGTCAAATGCACGCTTGATTATTTCTTCTTCTTTCTGTTCCAGTTTCGGGCAACCATGATTGTCAGCAGAGCCAGGAGTTTTGATGCATTGATCATCTTTATCTAATACACCATCACCATCAGTATCAAGATATGGGCAACCCTTGTTCTCAACCGGACCGGGAGCATCAATGCAGGCATCGTCTTTATCAAGAACACCATCCTGATCTTTATCTCCGTAAGGGCAACCATTGTTTTCAA
>DMRR01000270.1:19281-25220 GCA_003455275.1 Bacteroidota bacterium
TGTCTTTATCTCCGTAAGGACAACCATTGTTTTCAACGGGACCTGCAACATCAATACAATGGTCGGCATTATCCAGCACGCCATCTTTATCACGATCACCGTAAGGACACCCGTTATTTTCTTTCGGTCCCGGAGTATCAATGCACTTGTCTGCATTATCAAGCACACCGTCACCATCTTTATCAGCATAGGGGCATCCTTTATTTTCAACCGGACCAATCACATCGGGGCAGGCGTCGTTGATATCGAGTACACCATCCTGATCACGATCTAAAAGTTTTTCGGTCTTTGATTGAGGTACAGGAACCTTTATACCGAAATAAATTTTCACACTATGAACATCAGCTCCCACTGCATTTCGAATCAAATCAGGTGAACCGATGTAGATCGGTCCCAGATAGGTGAATAGTCCTGCATCAAAGTGCCCCATGGTTGTGAATGAAAGAGGAATGCCAACGCCAAACCATTTATTTTCATATCTGGGAATGAGCCAGCCACCAGTAGTATTATGAAGTTTTGAAAGTTTATTTTTCATTGAAGGGCTCAAATTCATTCCCACATTGAAAAAAATATTGTGTTTAAAATTATAGTCCGCATAAATTTTCATATCGAGCGGAAGCCCCATCTTATAGGTGGTTTGGTTGCTGGGGTCAACGGTTGGCCACCGGTTATTCAAAGTATCATCAAACTCCTGAATGTGATTTACTGTCAGTGGATATATATTCCAATTAATGACATTGGCAGTGAAATCATAACTGTCTGGATCTTTATTAAATTTTATTCCGCCCAGATCCGTAATTGAAAAACCGGCTTTGATTTTATACTTATTAATATCCATTCTTTCTTTATAACTGCCGTCGCCCTGTTTTAAATAACCATCCATATAATTTGGACGATACTCATACACCACACCTAAATCTAATCCTAATCCACTGGCCTGTATTCCGGCACTGTAAAATGTGATTGGGGCAATCTCAATGTTAGAAGTATGACCATATGAAACTGAACAATCAAATAGTGATATAGTATCAGAGTTGGTGAAATTGTATTTAATATTTTTTCCATACATATAAGCACTGAAATAGCTCTGTAAATATTTTAGTGTTAAGCCCGCCTTTAAGAAATGAGTTTTGTTATCTGCACTGATCGGAATCACCATAGCGTAGCTGAAGTTAAACTCCCGCCAACTCATTGCACTAAACCGGAAATTATCTGATTGAAAAGTTTGTTTCAGAACTTCAGGATCAGCGAGTCCTTCAATTCCATTCTTTGCAAGTTCGGGAGCCACATTATCAATGTTTGCATAATTTCTAAAGCGTGTGGATATGGCAAATGCATTTTTCGGATTGATAGGAATGAGAACAGACGGGCCCAAGGCATCTTGCTGAATTGTCAGACGGGCAACTTTTGTACGATTTCCCTTATCCCACGAATCGATGTTATATTTATTTTTCAGGTAATCGTAATTAAAAGTATCCTTAATCATCTTGTTAAGAAAAAATCCCCCTTTATGAATGCCTATATAATTGTTATCAAAACCAAGATATACACCTGCCAAACTCATATCATAAGAATAGCGGCTGTCAACAATCTCAGCTGGGTTAAATAAAATGGCATTAATGCCGGCATAGTTACTTGAAGAGTATCCTATCCAGTCTTGTGAAAAAGAAGATTTGAAAATAATAACGCAGAAAACGAATGTCAGAAGTAAAATTTTCTTCATGATCCGGTGAATTTTGTTCAATAAAACTGAGAGCAAAGTAGGGAATAGAAAAAAATTTTTCTGAATATTTTTTTCATGCAATACATCAAGTTTCGGAATCAGTACTTTTATACCAACTATCTGCAATAGATTTTTATCAAAAAAAATTTAATTCCGGATTTGCCGTTATCCATCTTTTAAAAAAAATTTTTTGACTTTAACAATTTGGAAAGCCGGCTCATCGTTTCAACGGCATACAATTTGTAAAAATTATTTTAGCTCTTCAGAGCAAATCAACTAATTTCAGAAACTAAAATTAATTAAGATAAAATGAACATCAGAAAATTTGGACCTACCTTCCTCGTGGCAGTATTCAGTTCAATTCTAACTGTTGCTGCTCTTCATTTTTTTACAGGTGATACTCTATCACAAAGATTTCAGGCACAGCAAAACACGGCGCGACTTGCCCGGCTCGCCGGATACCAGGCATCGGGAAGCAACAGTGGTTCCCTAGATTTCACTTATGCAGCAGCCATGACAACACCGGCCGTTGTTCATATTAAGACCATTACCAATCCCAAAGCAGTCTCAAACAAAAGCTATGGAAATGATCCCTTCCACGATTTCTTCGGTGATCAGTTCTTTTGGAACATTCCTGACCCGTATCATAATCAGGCGCGTGAAGCATCTGGTTCAGGTGTTATCATTTCTGAAGACGGATATATTGTAACAAATAACCATGTAGTGGAAGACGGGGATGAAATCAAAGTAATTCTCTTTGATAAAAAAGAATATGAGGGGAAAGTGATTGGAACCGATCCATCAACCGATTTAGCAGTAGTAAAAATTGATGAAAAAAATTTACCCTTCATAGTTTTCGGAAACTCTGATTCTGTGAAAGTAGGTGAATGGGTGGTTGCTGTTGGAAATCCATTTAACCTCGAGTCAACTGTTACTGCAGGAATTGTGAGCGCAAAAGGCAGAAATATTAATCTACTGAAAGACGAAGATCATAATGGCGTGATTGAAAGTTATATTCAAACAGACGCCGCAGTGAATCCCGGAAACAGCGGAGGCGCATTGGTAAATACGCGTGGAGAATTGGTGGGTATTAACTCTGCAATCGCCACTCCTACAGGAACATTTGCCGGTTACTCATTTGCAGTTCCGGTAAATATTGTTCAGAAAGTGGTAGGCGATATTATGAATTTCGGTATGGTGCAGCGCGGTTACCTTGGGGTTGGTATTGCTGATCTTACAAGTGACCTTGCAAAGGAAAAAGGTATAAGCGACCTAACAGGTGTCTATATTGATACTATTTATCCGGGAAGCGCCGGAGAAGAAGCGGGCATTAAGATCGGCGATGTGATTACCCGCATTAATGGAATAGAAGTAAACTCTGTTCCATCTTTACAGGAACAGGTGGCTAGATATCACCCTGGAGATAAAATCACTGTTTCTTATGTGCGAAATGGCGATGAAAAAGTTGCCACAGTTATTTTGAAAAACCGCAATGGCGATCAGAAGATGATGGAAACAGGAAGCACTTACTCTTTACTCGGCTGTGATTTTTCTAATCTTTCTTCTAAAGATAAAGAGGATCTCAACCTTACCGGCGGTGTTAAGATTGTCAAAATAAGTGATGGAAAAATTTCGCGATATACAGACATTCGTGAAGGATTCATCATCACTAAGATTGACAATAAACCGATTAAAAATTTAGAAGACCTGCGCGCTGTACTTGAGAACAAAAAAGGGGGTGTAATGATTGAAGGCACTTACCCTGATGCACCGGGTCAATACTTCTACGCATTTGGTCTCTGATAAAGAGATTGATTTTGATTAAAGAAGAAAGAGCGCTCCAAAACGGAGCGCTCTTTTTATTTTTTCATAATAGGCAAGTAAGGCTGGTAGAAATCGCTGAAACATAGAAAAGACGGGAGTTTGGCGATATGAATCATAAAGTGGTTTATAATGGGAAGAAAAAAAGGAACAAAAAAGCTGCCCGAGATTTGGCAGCTCTTCAACCATAAGATGGGGAAGAGGAAACAACAAACAGAGGTTTAACTGCAAGGAGTATGAGCGGTTTTTCTTTTTGAAAATCTTGACGATGAAATTCTTTCTCTTAACTACTGAGGAACATTTTGAAACAATCAAACTCAAATTATTTTTTCATCAGGGCAATCTTTAGCACTTCCGTCATCTCATCTACATAATGAAACTTCAGTCCCTTAATGAAATCAGGATTGATCTCCTTCACATCTTTTTCATTCATACGGCACATGAGTATGTCTTTCATTCCGGCGCGACGCGCAGCAAGTACCTTTTCTTTTATTCCACCAACAGGCAGAACTTTTCCCCGAAGAGTTATCTCTCCTGTCATAGCAAGAAATGGTTTCACTTTTCTTCTGGTGAAAGCAGAAGTGATTGCAGTGAGCATTGTTACTCCGGCTGATGGCCCGTCCTTTGGTATAGCACCTTCCGGAACATGAATATGTATATCTGTTTCTTCAAATTCTTTTTCTCCTATCTTGAAATCTTTCGCGTGGCTTTTCAAATAACTAAGTGCAGTGCTCGCGCTTTCCTTCATCACATCACCCAAACTTCCTGTAAGTTTCAGGTTTCCCTTTCCTGGGCTAAGTGAAGTTTCTACATAAAGAATTTCGCCACCCACACTTGTCCAAGCCAGGCCGACGGCCACACCCGAAGGAACTTCCTCTTTATACATTTCATTGTCGAAGCGCGGCGATCCAAGAATTTTTTCAATGTCTTTATTCGAAAGTGTTCCAAGTTTCTTTTTGCCGAGCGCGATTTCCTTTGCGCACCATCGCATCACGCTTGCTATCTTTCGATCAAGCTCACGCACACCTGATTCGCGTGTGTAATCGCTTATAATTTTTTTCAGAAGGTCGCTGTCAATCTTTACTTGCTCAGGCTTCACGCCGTGCGCTTCAAATTGTTTTGGAAGAAGATGTTTTTTTCCGATCTCTAATTTCTCTTCGAGAGAATAACCGCTGATCTCTACTATTTCCATTCTGTCGCGCAAGGCGGGCTGAATAGTTTGCAGTGAATTAGCTGTGGCAATGAAAAGCACTTTGCTCAAATCATGTTCAAGTTCTGTGTAATTATCATAAAAGGTTGTATTCTGTTCCGGGTCCAAAACTTCGAGCAGTGCCGAAGATGGATCGCCTCGAAAATCATTTCCGACTTTATCAATCTCATCGAGCATAATCACCGGGTTGCTGCTTGCAGCCTTTTTAATCATCTGAACGATTCTGCCGGGCATTGCACCAATATATGTTTTTCGATGCCCTCGAATTTCAGCTTCGTCGCGCAAACCACCGAGCGACATACGGACATATTTTCTTCCCAGAGCTTTAGCTATTGACTTGCCAAGCGAAGTTTTTCCTACACCCGGAGGACCTGCAAAACATAGAATCGGACTTTTCATATCTCCTTTCAATTTCAACACAGCAAGATATTCAAGTATGCGGTCCTTCACTTTTTCTAAACCATAGTGGTCGTCATTCAGAATTTTTGTTGCATTCTTCAAATCAAAATCGTCTTCAGTATATGAATTCCATGGCAACTCGAGCAGCAAATCGAGATAATTCATAATCACTGAATATTCTGCAGCTGCCGGGTTCATTCGCTGAAGTTTAGCCATCTCCTTGTTGAATTGATCGGCGATGTGCTGAGCCCATTGTTTTTTCGAAGCGCGCTCCTTCATGTTTTTGATTTCCTGATCATAATCAGTTCCTCCCAATTCTTCCTGAATGGTTTTCATCTGTTGATGCAGGAAGTAATCGCGCTGCTGCTTGTCTATGTCTGTTCTTACTTTATTCTGAATTTGATTTTTAAGCTCGAGCATCTGAATCTCGGAGTTCAGATGCTTTAAAACAATTTGCGCCCGCTCATTTAAATCATTGGCTTCAAGAATTTCCTGTTTAACTTTCAAATCAACACTGAGATTTGAGGCTATGAAGTTGACTAAAAATTTTGCTGACTCAATATTTCGAAGCATGATATTGGCTTCAGTTGGAATATTCGGTGAAAGCTTTATGACATTTCCAGCCATATCTTTTATGCTTCCAATCAGAGCATCGAATTCTTTATTCACGGGAACTTCCGGTTCACTTAGTTCTTCCACTCTAGCTCTAAAAAATGGTTCCTCAGAATGTAGCTCCAGGATTTTGAACCGGGCTTTCCCCTGAAGAATCACAGTAGTGCTTCCATC
>DMRR01000269.1 GCA_003455275.1 Bacteroidota bacterium
GTATTGAATTCTTCATTCCAAACAATTGTCTTAATGCCCGATGCTGTGCGCGCTTCTTCTATCGTGTATTTGTGTCCTTCCCATACAGCAATGGTTTCATTTGTTTTACGCAGGAACAAAACTTCTTTGTATTCCGGCTTTGGAGAATCAGGATAGAGAATCAGCATCGTGTCTTCCTGGTCAATTCCGGTGAGCCAGAACAAATCAGCATTTTGTTTGAACGGATGCAAACCATCACCACTCTTGGGCATTTGGTCATTGGCATGAAACACAGCGATGGAGTTGGTTTTCATTTTCGCAGTGAACCGTTTGCGGTTTTCAATAAAGAGAGAGGAAGGTGCGGCTGAATATTTCATGAATGTTTTTTTTCGAGCGGACGAATGTAAAAGTTTAGGGATTTTTGAAAGTGTTAAAGTTTAGAAAGTTTAATGCTTCTAAATATTTAGTCAGAGAATTGGGATAAATGAATTCCTTCCCTCACTAAAAAAATTATTTTCGCCCGTTCCGAAATTCTTCGGGATAAAAAAATAATTCATCATGAAAGGTCCTATCTCACAATTCATCACCCATCACTATCGCCACTTCAATTCAGCAGCACTTGTTGATGCAGCAAAAGGATATGAAACACATCTCGCTGAAGGCGGAAAAATGATGATCACGCTTGCCGGTGCAATGAGTACAGCGGAATTGGGAATTTCATTGGCAGAAATGATTCGGCAGGATAAAGTGCAAATCATTTCCTGCACCGGAGCTAACCTTGAAGAGGATTTGATGAATCTTGTTGCCCACTCACATTACAAGCGCGTGCCTCACTATCGCGATCTGAGTCCGCAGGATGAATGGAATCTTTTGGAGAATCATTACAACCGTGTTACTGACACCTGCATTCCTGAAGAAGAGGCATTCCGCAGATTACAAAAACACATTCATGGTGTTTGGAAAAAAGCTGAAGACTCGGGCGAAAGATTTTTTCCGCACGAATACATGTATAAAATTTTATTGAGCGGTGAGTTGAAACAGTATTATGAAATTGATCCGAAGGATTCCTGGATGCTGGCGGCTGCAGAAAAAAATATTCCGATTGTGGTTCCCGGCTGGGAAGACAGCACAATGGGAAACATCTTCGCTTCCTATTGTATCAAGGGCGAGCTGAAAGCAAGCACCATGAAGAGCGGTATCGAATACATGGTGTGGCTCGCAGATTGGTATCGAAAAAATTCAGGAGGCAAGGGAGTTGGCTTCTTCCAAATCGGAGGAGGCATCGCGGGTGATTTTCCTATTTGTGTTGTGCCGATGATGTATCAGGATTTGGAGTGGCACGATGTTCCGTTCTGGAGTTACTTCTGCCAAATAAGCGACAGCACTACATCCTACGGTTCTTACAGCGGTGCAGTTCCCAATGAAAAAATTACATGGGGCAAGCTTGATGTGAATACTCCGAAGTTTATTGTCGAGAGTGATGCTACGATTGTTGCTCCGCTCATTTTTGCTTACCTGCTGGGCTGGTAGTAATTAATATTGAAAGGTGAAATATCTCGCCAGCTTAAATAAATATTTCTGGAAATACCGGTGGCGGCTCGGGCTTGGAATAATTTTTATTTTTCTGAGCAATCTCTTCGGTGTTTTAACTCCTCAGGTGGTTCGTTTCGCGGTAGATGAAACAATCGATGAGGTTACTAAAAGTCATAACTCCAATACGGTAGTGGGTAATGTTTTCGCTCACACTATTCTCTGGACTGCTGCACTCATTTTAGGATTAGCATTATTGCGCGGATTGTTTTTGTTTTTCATGCGGCAGACAATCATTGTCATGAGCCGATACATAGAATTCGACCAGAAGAATGAACTCTACAATCATTACCAGCAACTTGATTCAAATTTTTATAAAGAGAATGCTACCGGAGATTTGATGTCACGCATTACAGAAGATGTATCGCGTGTGCGCATGTATGTTGGGCCGGCGGTGATGTATGTAATCAATACAGTTATTCTCTTTGCAATGGTCATGGTTGTCATGTGGAATGTGAACCCTGAACTGGCCATGTATGCGCTTATTCCATTGCCGCTTCTCGCATTGTGCATTTTTTTATTGAACAGTGTAATTGAACGCAAGAGTGAAAAAATTCAACAGCAACTTTCTACACTGACCTCTGCTGCTCAGGAAACTTTTAGCGGCATTCGGGTTTTGAAAGCATACACGCAGGAATTTCTGACAGAAAAATTTTTTGAGAAAGAAAATATCGAATACAAGCGCCGGCAAATGAGTTTAGCGAAAACTGAATCAGTTTTTTTTCCAACAATTTTTTTATTAGTCGGACTCAGTACTTTACTGGTAATTTTTATCGGAGGAAAAAAAGTAATTGAAGGAACCATTACTCCCGGAAACATTGCTGAATTTGTTATGTACATAAATATGCTTACATGGCCCATTGCATCTATGGGATGGGTGCTGGCACAGGTTCAGCGCGCAGCAGCTTCTCAAAAAAGAATAAATGAATTTCTCTCCGTTCAACCGGACATAAAAAACCCAACTGAAGAAAAAAGTATTCCCAAGGGCGGAATTGAATTTCATCGGGTCTCATTTACCTACCGAAACACCGGAATCACGGCCTTAAAAAATATTTCGTTTCGATTATTACCCGGAGAAAAAATGGCTGTCATTGGCAGAACTGGTTCAGGTAAATCAACACTTGCTTCATTACTTACGAGGCATTATGATGTAAGTGAGGGCGGAATATTAATTGGAGGAAAGGATGTTCGTGCTCTCAATCTTGAAGAGTTGAGATCGCATGTAAGAGTAGTGCCACAGGATGTTTTCCTGTTTTCTGATACAGTGTCAAATAATATTTCTTTTGGAAACGACCATGTAAATAATCATACAATTAAGGAATATGCAGTTCATGCATCCGTGGCAAATGATATAGAACAATTGCCAGACGCTTTTGAAACTATGGTTGGTGAAAGAGGTGTAATGTTAAGCGGCGGGCAAAAACAACGGATCACAATTGCACGCGCATTAATTTCAAATCCTGCTGTTTTGGTTTTAGATGATTGCCTTTCTGCTGTAGATTCAAAAACTGAGTATCACATTCTGCGTCAGTTCAATCAACTGCTTGAACACAAAACGGCCATTGTTATTACGCACCGAATTTTCTCCCTTCTGCATTTTGATAAAATAATTGTTCTGGATAAGGGAAGTATTGTTGAAGAGGGAAAACACGAAGAATTATTAAGGAGGCAAGGGCTATACTACCAGCTATATGAGTTGCAAAAGCAAGAAGAAAAAAATACCCTATGATTTTGAAGCATAGTTTGGAAATCTATATTTGAGACACAAAAAATATCATTCAAAAATTAATTCAGTGGAAGACAGAAAAAGAGAAGAGCCGGTACACTCTGTAAAAATCAGAGCCGGAAGAAAAAGGACTTATTTTTTAGATGTCCGTGAAACAAAGAATAATGATTATTACATTACTCTGAATGAAACCCGAAAAAGAATGGATGGCGGTTATGATCGTTCAAGGATTTATCTTTATAAAGAGGATTTTAATTCTTTTTTGAAATCACTTACAAGTGTGATTGATCATGTAAAGGGAATGATGCCCGGATATGATTTTGATGAATTTGCGAAGAAGCAGGAAGAGTATGAGCGGTTGAAAGCGGAGCAAATTGCAAATGGAACCTGGGATCCATCAAAACAAAACAGTAATAGCAATGAGAATTATGGATCTGATTCACCCAGACATAATTCGGGAAGTGAAGAAAATATTGGTTCAGCACCACCGTCAGATTCATCTGCACCGGCTTCTAACGATGAAGAGCTAAAATGGTAAACTGAAAGATCAGGCAAATTAAAATGCAGGAAAATATGCCTGCATGAAATCATTTCCTGATTATTCTTAGATATACTTTTCTCCGAAAATTATTTCGGTTGGATGATTGTTCCCAGCCAGCGGAATTGGATTGTTATGAGTATGCAATGGAATCAGGCTTTGGATATTGCTAAAATCATTTTCGTGAGCAGCATAAATGGTCCATCCATATATTGAATCAGCATTGTTAAAGTCTTTTTTACGAATCCAGTTTCCCTGAATATCGAGACGGAAAACTTCCTCGTCCTGCCCGGTAATTGGGTTTGCTTTCTGCCAAACCTCCCTTATGAGTTGACCATTTATTTCCATCATGTCGGAAAAATAGCAAAAACTTTTTTGAATAATCAAGGAGAAAATTTGATCAGGTTGAAAACAGAATAAAATCGTTATTCAGAATAAAAAAACTGCAAAAAAAATTTATATCATGTGCAGAAATAATTATCCTGAAACATAGAAAGCAACCTTTAACGCGAGATTATCCTTCCATTGAGGAAGTATGAAATAGCCCCACCGATAATAACCGCCAATTCCAATTCCAAACCGAACCGCGCCCAAAAATTTTTTGCTTACAATATTGTTAACTACCAAACCGGATTCAGTATAAGGTTTCTCCGGTTGTTTGAACAAAATGGATGAATGAAGTTCAGGATCATGCAGCGCTCCAATTGCTGCACTGGTTGAAAACAAAACCTTTGGTCTGAATTTGCCTTTTTTAAAAATGAGCGATCCAAAATCCTGTTCCCAGAAAAGAGCAGCATATTGATCATAAATGAATTCATTCACACGCATGGTTTGAAAGTTACTGTAAGAGTATAATCCAAATAATGTGTAGTTTCCTTTACATGAAAAAAGCTCTGACACAGGAAGGGTAGAGGTCGCGTAACCTGCATAACCTTGTAAATAAGTTTCTCCGAAACGCTTGGAAGGAAAATCGTAATAAAATTTAAGATCAAATTTCCAATAGTCGAACTGTCCGTTCAGCACCTTCATTCCATGTGTGACATTGAACCATAAAACTGGAAATGGATCATAAGCTTCAAAGTTTTGCCCGAACGACTTTACAACTTTTTCCTTGTAAGCATACCTGCAGCTAAGTTTGATACCGGTGAAAATAAATGGAGCCGAAACCGGTTCATGATTTTGAGGAGAATGGTAAGTGTAATCAAAGGCAGGAAGTTTCTGTGCCTCGAAAGCAGAAAACTCGAAATTCAGGAATCGAAAATTTCTACCCGTAACAGAGATCGAATATCGATCTGTGAGATCAAAACGATTGATGATTGTGTTTCTCCATTTTTGGGTGTTGCCAAAAAAATTATTGTGATAAAAATCAACGCCGCCGCTTTCCTCATAATCATGCGTGTATTGAAATGAAAGCGTGCTGTTATATTGTTCTGAAAAAATCAGTTTCAAATTTGCGCCATACTTCCAGACATGATCGTTTAGACCATATCCACCATATCCGGCAAGTGTAAATGATTTCGAAATTTTTTCATTGGTCATTAATCCAATTCCGAAACGATAATTTTCTTTCGCATTAATTTTTACAATGTTCGAAATATCAATGCTTATCGGTCCAATTGGAAACTTGCTTAGCATCAGTGCAGTTACAATCCGAAGTTTGGTATCCAGGTGGCGTGCACTTCCCAAACTATCCATGTCATGATAAGTGTTTTGCTCCTTTTCAGTCAGCAAATCCGGTCGAACAGTGTTCCAGTAATTTTCGTCGCGCGTTCCTGCTCCGGATTCAATCTGTTGACCAATCCCATCAAAAACATTTGAATGAATATCAGGGTTAATCTTCACGCTGTCGATATAAGTTCTTCCTTGAAAAAAAACTTTAAGCCCCGGTTTAAGAAAATTGTTATAATGAATATTGGTATTGTATTGATTCGGAAACCAGTGAATTCCATCTGGCTTATTATAATCTTGTTCCACTTTTACAATCATAGCAAGACCTGCTGTGTCAAAGGGTTCAGCAATCACATGCTGAATTGCATAGCTCCTGCTGTTAATGAACAAGGTTCCCTTTAATGACATAAATGTTTTTCCTTTTCTTGGTTTGAAACTGATGTGATAAATAGTATCGGTTCCACTGTAGGTAGTGTCGTCAATATTGAAGAAATATAAATTTGAACTTCCTTCACTGACAGGATTGAGATAATCAATTTCAACCAAACTTATAAAGTGATCATAAAATGAAAATGGCTGCAACTGACTTGCATCAAGAGAAAAGTTAGGGTCCTTTAGTCCACTCACTTTTGTAGCAATAACAAATTGCTTTTTTAGCCCGGGCTTTTTAAAAATCGTTTCAATCTGACTTTCCATTATCATCAGGTAATTACCTTTGAGATATTCCATCAACTCACGCGTAGTGTCACCTGATTTTACTTTTTCTGCGGCTGAGGCATCAGCTGTATAGAGGAATTTATTGTAAGATGAAAAACTGTATGCACCCAGATTGGCAGGATCGTTTTCTTTACTGTGCTTCACAGCTTCTCTTATTATTCTGTTTGCAGGATTTTCACCCGATAAAATGGTTACATCCTCTAACTCCTGATCTTCTGTTTGCAACAAAATTTTTATTGGAGTTTTTGAATCAGAAAAAGTTAAATCAGTGTCCCTGGTTTTGTATCCTACATAACTTATGGTAATGTGTATGAAAGAAGAAGGTGAAGTGAATGAAAATTTACCATCCATATCTGTGCGCGTTCCATCGGTTGAATGATTATATAAAATAGTGACAAATGGCAGCGGCTCAAAGGTGACTGAGTCCATTACCTTACCGGTGAAAGTATATTGGGCAAACGATTGGAGGCAAAAGACAGAAGACACAAGACTAAAGAAAAGTTGCAACAGAAATATTCTTTGAAAGAAAAATCCGGCAACCTGTAATCTTTTCCGCTTCTGCCTTCTTACATCAAGCATATTCTAAAATTTATTCTTCCACATCATGCTTTCTATTGGTTTGATAGAACGCTTACTGTATTTCGGATTTGCTTTTTTATTGTAAAGATTTTTTACATCGCCATCTACCTTAAAATAAATCAACTGGCCAATAGGCATTCCGGCATAAATGCGAACGGGTTGTGAAACAGAAATTTCCAAAGTCCAGGTGTTGCAATATCCTACATCACCCTTGCCTGCTGTCGCGTGAATGTCAATTCCAAGCCTGCCAACACTTGATTTCCCCTCCAAGAAAGGAACATGTGCATGCGTCTCTGTGTATTCTTCCGTCACCCCCAGGTAAAGCGTTCCCGGTTGCAGAACAAAACCTTCTTTCGGTATTATGAACTCATCAATAGTGTTATGTTTCTTCGCATCAAGCACACGATCGTGATAGACCGCAAGATATTTTGCAAGATGTACATCGTAACTATTAGATCCCAGGCAATCAAGTTTAAATGGCTCAATCATAATGTTGCCTTTGTCAATCTCGTCAAGAATCATTTTGTCGCTTAGTATCATTTCTTATAAATGTTATTTGTTTATTGTTAGTAGTTATTTGAAAACACAATTCTTTATTATCAAATCATCAAATTACCAATTTGTCAAATCAGTATTTTCCATCCCATCATACTTCTGTCGTCGCTTACAGAGAGTAAAAGTTTTTCATCATTAATCCATCTGAGTTTGTTTACACTGTTTATGTGTGCGTCAAATTTTTCTTTATCTATCACTTTGATTAATTCGAGTGTTTCAAGGTTCCAAAGTTTAATATGTTTGTCGCGGCCTGCTGTTGCAAAATGATTTTCATTGATTATCACGATATCATTTATGGTGTAAAGATGCGCGGGCAAACTTTTCTTAAGAGTATAATTTTCTTCGGTAGCAAAACAATTTAGCATTGCATCCCTTCCGCCACTCAATAAATATTTTCCGTCATTAGTATAACACAATGAAAAAACAGAATTGGTGTGAACTCGAAGTTGGATCCTGGAAGCTGGATCCTGGAAGCTGGAATGAAGAATGTAAATGCTATTGTCACTTGATCCGATTGCAATTTCATTTTTAGTAGGATGAAAAGAAATTTTTCTCAAACCACTTTGAGAAACAAAAACTGTTTTCAATAAATTTTGTGACCGAACATCCCAAACAGAAATATTTCCATCTTTAGAAGCAGTATAAATTTTTTTGTCATGAATTTGAATATCAAAAACCGATTGAGAATGATGAATAAAATATCGGATTTCTTTTTTCTCATTCAGGTCTAAAACATGAATTGCTCCATTCATGGTACCTATCCATAAATGATTTAAGTCTTCAATAATGCACAGAGAAAAAATTTGTCCTGAAACTTTTGCTACTGCAACCGGATTTTCTATCGAATTCAAATCCCACATTAAAACAACCCCTTCGCTTCCTCCAGTGAAAATATTTTTTTTAGAATTTGAAATGACCGAGTAGATACTTCCTGAGTGCGCTGCAACGCGAAATTTTTTTTCTACCAGCATATTGTTTGGGTTGGCGAATATATCCGCTGGAACTTTCAGTAATGAAACCTTAAAACCTTCTTTACATCATCATGCAGGCTGAGAATAACGGGGCAGGTCCTGGCTGTATTTTCAAGAATTGATTTCTCTTTATCAGAATAACTTTTCGAAGGGAAATAAAAATCAAGATGGATCTCGGAGATTTTTCGCGGATTGTTCATCATCACTTTTAAAACTTCAACGCGGGTGCCATCCATATCTATTTGATGTGTGCGGGCTGCAATTCCCATTACAGTGAGCGCACAGCTTCCGGTGGCAGCAGCAACAATGTCTGTCGGCGAAAATGCTTCACCCTTTCCCTGGTTGTCCGGTGGCGCATCCGTTACCACAATATTTCCGGAGAGATGATGTTTCATCTCTGTTCTAAGTTCTCCTTTATAAATTAATTCAGCTGTCATGCAAAAAAATATTTTCAAACATAAAAGAAATTACATTTCATGAAATTGTTAACTCAAACAATATCGAAATGTAGTAATATTGAATCGTGAAAAAATTCTTCACCTTGTTAATGGCTCTTGTAACCACTTCTGCGTTTGCGCAGACTGAACACCTTGAGTTATTGCAATCAAAATTCTGGAGCGGAGGATTTGATGTTTACAGCAATGGATGGAAAGCAAACTTTAAGCACGGTAATGTTTTTCACTCTACTTCCAGACATTATTATGAAATTGAAATTGCTTCCGTTCATCATCCAAAGGAATACAGACAAACTCAGGATTTTGGATGGACAGTTCCCGGAATTCCTCCGCCAAAACCATTTGTATTTGGGAAACAGAATTCTTTCATGAATTTTAATCTTAGCTATGGAATTTATAAACAGTTAGGAGAGAAGGCTCAGAAAAGTGGAGTGTCAATTGGTTTCAATTCATCTGTCGGTTTATCATTAGGAATTACCAAGCCTTATTACCTCTGGCTACTATTTCCGCTTGATGATACAACCAGCGTTTTAAGAATGGTGAAATATTCTGAAGAGAATAAAAATATTTTTCTTGACAATTTTTCCATTTATGGCGGAGGTGGTTTTAAAGAAGGAATTACTGAATTGAAATTTATTCCTGGCGCACACCTGAAGGCTGCACTTGATTTTGATTGGGCGAGCTATAACGAATACATTAAGAGTATTGAAATCGGAGTATCGCTCGATGCTTATTATAAAAAGATTCCGATAATGATCCTTGAAAATAACATTCAGTTCTTTCCTGCATTGTATTGCGGATTTGTTTTTGGAAAAAAATGGTAGGCAATTAGGCAATGTCAGAAACAATTATTCAGAATGAAAGAAAACCGGATTGGCTTCGTGTCAAGCTACCCACCGGTGAAGGTTATCGTCTTGTTCGTGGTTTAGTGGATCAGCACAAGCTTCATACAATTTGCGAAAGTGGTAATTGTCCTAACATGGGCGAATGTTGGGGCGCCGGAACTGCAACTTTTATGATCCTTGGAAATGTGTGCACCCGCAGTTGCGGATTCTGTGCAGTTCTTACCGGAATGCCAACAGAACTTGACTGGGATGAACCACGCCGGGTAGCAGATGCAATTCGCAAAATGAAAGTTAAGCATGCAGTCATCACTTCAGTTAACCGCGATGAACTCAAAGATGGCGGCGCCTCCATTTGGGCAGCAACTGTAAATGCAGTAAGAGAAATTTCGCCCGGCACTACAATGGAGACCCTGATTCCCGATTTCAAAGGAAGTGTTGAAAGTGTAGAAAAAATTATTGAAGCAAAACCTGAAGTTGTTTCACATAACATGGAAACAATAGAAAGACTGTACCGTCGTGTTCGGCCTCAGGCAAAATACGAACGATCACTCAAAGTAATCAGGCAATTGAAATCAGGAGGTGTGAGAACCAAGAGTGGAATTATGGTGGGTCTGAGTGAGCAAAAAGACGAAGTGCTCAGAGTAATGGATGACCTGCGCGCTCACGGATGTGATGTGATGACTATAGGACAATACCTGCAGCCCACTCGCAATCACCTGGATGTTCAGGAGTGGATTCACCCGGATGTATTTGCTTACTATAAAGAAGAGGGATTGAAACGCGGTTTCATTTATGTCGAAAGCGGCCCGCTTGTACGCTCAAGTTATCATGCAGAGAAGCATGTGATTTAACACTTGCACGAACCAATATTTGTCACATTTTTGTCACAATCTAATTTGTTAATAGAAAAACATTTTGTTAAGTCTATTTTCGAATCAGGATTTCAGATAAAATCTGAAAAGCAAAACCCAAATCAATGAAAAATAAAATCATACTCTCCTTCGCGCTGATTGTTGTCGGTGCATCTTCATTTGTTTTTTGGAAAATGAAAAAAACTGAAAACAAATTTTCTGAAACTTCGGAATTAAAAAATGAGCATGAAGAAAATGAAACTCAGGAATTTTCTCAGGCCGCTGAATGGTGGAATAAGGTTCGTGCTAATCAGGTGACACATACTATTAATTATGCCGATGTGT
>DMRR01000008.1:0-905 GCA_003455275.1 Bacteroidota bacterium
ATAAAAAGGGAGGAAAAATTGTGACTAATAGTTATTTACCAGCTTTCGGACATACTGATGTATACACAACCAGATATTCAATATCTGAAAGTTCTGCTAATTCAGAAAAGTGGACTTATGAATCACTTTCGAAGAATGATTCTACTATCACAACAACAGATTATTCACAAACGATTTCTTTAGTTAGAAAATAAGTTTTCTACTAAAGTCATTAGATCAATTTTTTTCTAATTCTCTTCTGAGCGGTTTTCACTTTCTGCGGATACAATTTTTGCAGTATCCTTATCTGATTCCTTATCGCCTGCCTTCTTCAACTCATTGATCATCTTATCAATTTTTGCCTGAAGCTCTTCGTTTGTCTTTTTTATATCTGAAATCTTTTTTTCTTTCTCCTCAATCCACGAATCAATTCTTTGATTGTAAGCTCCGCTTCTTGCAGAATTTTTTTCTTCTTTTAACTGTTCAACCTGCTCCTCAGCTTGTAAAATAATTGATGAATTCTTTGCAACTAACTGAGTAAATCTTTCTAAAGCTGATTTGGTTTTATTAATCCACTCTTGTTTTTTGAGTTTGAATTCTTCCTGTTGCCTCTTTCTCTCTTCACGAAGGTGAACTTTTTTCAATTTAATTTTTTCGTTTGCATCATCCCATATTTTGTTCAGCATCTTTTTTATTTCCTCCGAGAAATCGTGTCCCATATCAAATGTTCGCAACCTTTTTTGCAAATCCATTATGGCAGTTATTGCTTCATAAGGATCTCCGTTTGAAGCGGTGTCTTCGATAGATGCTACTTCAGTCTTGCATAAATTGAAATTCACCTCACGAATGTTTTTCTTACCGTCATTTGATTTTTCCCGAACTTGCTTCCACATGTTCCAGAGTTCGTCCATATCATTTATGCCAAG
>DMRR01000008.1:1268-6471 GCA_003455275.1 Bacteroidota bacterium
AGCCACTCAGAAGTTTGACGAAGAATATTCAGGCATTCCTGATAATGTTCATCAATCATTTTTTCTGCTTCTTCAATCCTGGCTTTATATACCGATTTCTTTTGGTCAATGAATTTTTGCTTCTGAACATTCATTTCCTCTCTAAACGCCTGCACTCTTGAGCTTGCGGTATTAAATCGATTTAGCAGTTCTGTTGAATCTTCTTTTTTCAATAATGGATTGAGGCCTCTGAATAATGCATTTGCGTTTTTCAGGCGGTCATGAAAATTTCGGATGTCATCTTCTTTGCTGAATTGAAATTTTTCAAGCTCAGTAATTTCGTTTCGTAGTTGCTCCAGGTTTTTCTGCAGCATTTCAATTGATTGTTGAACGGTGTCCATGATTGTAACGATGTATTTATTTAAAACAATGAATGATTCAAAAGTATTTATTTCAAATATTGAAGCGCAAACTATTCGTCGAAATATCAGAGAATTTTTTTCATAAGCAAATCGGTTGTAACATCTTCTCCCAAAACAAAAAGATGAGAACCATAAATTTCATATCCAAAACTTTTATAAAATTCAATTGCCTGGAAGTTCTGTTCCCACACTCCCAGCCAGATGACTTCGTAATTTTCCACAATAGCAAAATCAATGGCGGTGTTCATTAATTTTCTTCCAATTCCTCTTCTAAAATATTCTTCCATGACATACATACGCTGTATTTCAATAGCTTTTTTACCTCCCAAATCTCCTTCAGAACTATTGTGCTTCAATTGAACATAAGCAATAAGATTAGTTTCTGTTTCTGCTAAAAAATGTATAATGCCATTATCAGATAAATCAGAATTTATTTTTTCAATTGAAAAATTATCTCTCATGTAGCTCTGCATATCTGCTTCGGTATTTGTTGGCCTCCATTTTTTATAAAAAGTTTCTGCCTCAAGATTGCGTAAGTTTTCTGCGTCCGTTTTTACAGCTTTTCTTATTTTCAAATTTTCCATTTCGCTATGATGTTTATTTGCAATATAAATTCAGGTACAGGAATTAATTATTTGCAGAATCGAATGAAGTAGTAAGAATAAATAATGATAGAACCAGTTTATAGATTTGCTAAATTTACTTTAGTCGCCTATTAAAATGATAGTGAAAAAAGGGTTTTTACTTTTAATGTTTCTGATTTCAGTAACATGCAGAATTCTTGCTCAAAATGTTAGCGCGGGCAATGATACCACGATTTGTTCAGGAACATCAGTTACGCTGCATGCACAAGTTGATTCAGCTGGTGCTATAACTCAACTAAACCTTCCTGACGACCATTACAGTTCTGTTGTTGATTTGGGTTTCAATTTTAATTATTATGGCAACACTTATCATAAGTGCCTGCTTTCAACAAATGTCTATATTTATTTTGACACGACTGAAGCAAATGGATATTCTGTATGGCCAATCAATTTAGCAATTCCTACAACAGATCCTTCAGTACCACAAAATTCTATTATGGGTCCGTGGCACGATGTTGATCCCTCGGTGTCACCTTTCGGAATTATGAGTTATGCAACATTTGGATCTGCACCTAACAGATATTTTGTTTTTAATTTCTGTGGAGTTCCAATGTTTTCATGCAACAACCTGTTATTTACGGGCCAAATAATTTTATATGAAGGATCTAATATTATAGAAACACACATGACCAGTAAAGTTGTTTGCACAACATGGAATAATGGCGGGGCAGCCATCCATGGTCTTCATAATATTACCGGAACTCAGGCTTCAGTTGTTCCCAATAGAAATTATCCAACCATCTGGACTACCTCTAATGACGGCCGGCGATTTACTCCAGATTCAAGTTTTGCTTCATACACTATTGATACAATACCATTTCAGCCAATTCCAATGTTAGGTAATTTGCAGTGGACAACTATGGCAGGTGCTTTTCTAGGCAACGATCAAAATGTGATAGTAACCCCGACCCAGACAACTTCTTATATTGTAAACATGACTGATTGCGGAGTCGGCGCAGACACGGTAACAGTTTATGTTTCGCAGTTAGATACAACAACATTTAAATATAATCCTGCCTGTCCTAATAGCTTTGATGGATTCATCGGAGTAAATTGTTTAGGATCTGCACCTTTCACAATTACCTGGCAGGATCAACAAGGAAACACACTTCAAACTGTAACTTCATCAACAGGAAATGATACACTTTTTAATCTCGGTCCGGGTACTTATCACCTTACTGTAACAGATTCTATTGGTTGTGTGAAAAGTCATTATTACACATTATCTGCTGTTAGTTATAATGCTCAATTTAATTATTCGCCTCTAATTAGTTGTAAAGGAATACCAACAGTTTATACAAACACCTCTACAGGTATCCCCGTTTCTTTCTCCTGGAATTTTGGCGATGGAGGAAATTCATCATTACAAAACCCAACACACACTTTTTCATCTTCCGGAAGCTACACCGTACAAATGATTGCAACCTATGCCGGTGGATGCACTGATACTGCCACAAAAATTATTATAGTTCACGATCCTATTAATGCCGATTTCAATTGGCAGCCATCGAATATTTGTGATTCAGATACAGTTCAGTTTTATGATAATTCATCTCAGTTTCCGATTATATGGAATTGGACTTATGGAGATGGAAGTTTTGGATCTGGCGAAACTCCGACACATCAATTTCAGGGAGGAGATTATACAATTAAGCTTGTTGCGACAGATTCATTGTGCGGAACAGATTCTATAGAAAAAGATTTAACTGTGTATTCTACTCCGCACCCCAACATAGGACCGGATACAGGATTATGTTATGGAGAAACAATATTTTTAGATGCCGGTTACCCAAGTTTCACTCATTCCTGGTCTAATGGTGATCAAAATCAAATAACTTCAATTGAAGCGGGCGAACCTACCTATTACAGCGTTGCCGTGAATAACCATGGATGCATTGGGTACGATTCAATATACATTTTTCTAGAATGTAATGTGGCTGTACCATCAGGGTTTTCACCAAATGGTGATGGACACAATGATATTTTCAGGCCTTCAGGAAATAAGATAAAAGGATATTCAGTGAATATTTTCAATCGCTGGGGTCAGGAAGTATTCAGTGGAGATTTTGGTGGAATAGATTATGGTTGGGACGGTAAATATTTAGGAGAAGATTGTGACATAGGAGTCTACATTTATGAAATGAAAATAGAGTATGTAAACAATGTGAAAGAAGAACTGAAAGGTAACATTACTCTGTTAAGATAAATTTTAATTCAACAAAACGAATCCAATACTTTTAAAAAAATAAATGAACTGAAAATGAAAAAGCAACTTAACTCTTTTGCTATTCTTTCTGTTTTTTTTCTCTTGATAAATACAGGCGTTAAAGCACAAGCCCCTTCTTTTACCATTGGGAATGATACAACCATTTGTTCGATTCCATTAACGCTTCATGCTTCTGGAAGTACAGGATCGGGGCCATCTCCGATTTTTGTTCCATGTTCTGCATTTGGTTTTTCATGTGATGATAACTACTCGCAGGTAATTCCAATTGGTTTTACATTTAATTACTATGGCATTCCTCACACGCAATGTGTATTGGGAACTAATGGGCTTATCAACTTCGATGTGAGTGTAGCTGGTGGTTATTGTCAATGGCCTATCAGCAATGCAATTCCTTCAACATCAAATCCTGCAAACTGCATTATGTTTCCATGGCAAGACATATATTATTTCACGAGTGGTCTGTTCTCATATGGAACATTTGGAACAGCGCCAAACAGAATTTTTGTTTTTGACTTTTGCCAGGCATCCATGTTTTCGTGTACCTCTTTAACTACCAGCCAGCAAGTGGTATTACATGAAACAACCAATGTCATCGATATATACCTTACAAACAAACCTCTTTGCAGTAACTGGAATAGTGGAGCAGCAATAGAAGGAGTTCAGGATCCTACTGGCCTCTTTGCTGATTGGGTTCCGGGTAGAAATTATCCCACCCAATGGACTGCAACTAATGATGGATATGAATTCACACCAAGCGGCCCAACAACTTACACTGTTGCATCTGTTCCATTTGCCCCGGTTCCAATGAATGCAATTGGGGGAATCACCTGGTATCAGAACGGCGGCGTTGTCGGTACTGATGATAGCTTAGTTATTAATCCTAGCCCAAATACTACAACACAGTATATTGCTATTGCTAACTTATGTGGTGGAAGTGCAAGTGACACAATAAATGTTACTTATGATCCAATGACTTTAACCACTTCAACGATTGACCCAACTTGTGCTAATGCTGCGAACGGAAGTATTACAGCAACAGCTTCAGGAGCAGGTCCATATACTTATGTTTGGAAAGATTCATTAGGAAATGTTCTTCAGACTGATGCGAATATTAATGGCTCAAGTACCTTAAGCAATTTATATATGGGACCATATGTAGTTATTGCCACTGGTGCTCTTGGTTGTAATCTTCAACATAACGATACATTATCAGCTGCCTTTTTTCAGGCTGACTTTACTTTTTCGCCAACCGGATATTGTGAAGATGCTCCTATGCAATTTACAGATGCATCAATTGGTGTAGCACCAATTCAGTGGAACTGGTCTTTTGGAGATTTAGGAACTTCAACTTCTATTCTTCAAAATCCAGTTTATTACTATTCTGATTCAGGGTTATATACTGCCTCTTTGATAATCACCGTTCCCGGAGGATGTATGGATACAGTTACACACCAGATACAAGCCTGGCCTGATAACTCCGCTGCATTTGTATACACTCCAAACATTGCTTGTATTCACAGGAACATTAATTTCACTGATCAAAGCACTTATTATCCTGTTGCATGGAACTGGCTTACAAGTGATTTTGATTCTGCTAGCACATCATCTTTTTCACACACTTTCGATACCGCAGGAACTTATACTATCCGTCTTATTGAAATGGATAGTCTTTGCGGAGCCGATACAATTACTCAATTCATAAATGTATTCGACTATCCAATTACTGACATTGGAAAAGACACCGCAATTTGCCTTGGTTCGATAATTCAGTTGGATGCTGGTGTTCCGGGAATGAAATACGAGTGGACAACAGGACAAACTACACAGACCATTTCAGTTTCTCCTAAAAAGCAAACCAAGTATGGGGTTACAATAGATAATCATGGTTGTATTTTCACTGACGATATCGTTGTAAAAATTGAATGCGAGCT
>DMRR01000023.1:0-4519 GCA_003455275.1 Bacteroidota bacterium
GCATTTTTATATAGAGAAAAATTTTCTGATTACATCTTAATCACTTTAGCATTCATTACACCGCTTCCGTCATTAATACGAATGAAGTAAGTTCCAGCGGAAAGTAATTGAATGTTTAACAAGGTATTTTTTGAATCGGATTTTCTATTCATAATCATTCTTCCGGATGCATCGAATAATTGAATCTCAGCATCGCCGGTTAACTGCTTACAGCTTACTGTCAACTCGCTGCAAGCAGGATTGGGATATATAATCCATTTGTTTTCTGTAATAAGATCATTGGTGCTGATGAAAACAGTATGAAAACCTGCAATGTCATCCAGATTACGAGGCAACAGTTTCCAATTGCCATGTGCGCGTGTCAAAATTCCATATATGTAATCAAGTTGCTGATTCAGGATCAGTGAGTCTGTATTAAAAGTGGCACCTATATCATTTGATTCATCATCGCAGCGCAATTGGCCCACAGGGAAAACACTTTCATAAACCGCCCACTCACCAAAATTGCTTGGCGCATCCGGATTCAAACTAACAACATAAACCGTATCGTAACCGAGCAACATGCTTTCATATTTTTCAGTGTAGTTATATAAACCGGCAATTACACTATCCATAGGAACTGTCATGATGGGAGTGATTTCAGGTAGAGTGTCTAAAATGGTAAAGGTGACAGAGTCGAGAGTAGTAACACCAAAATCTTCAATCACTTTTCCTTTCGTAATATTTATTCTTTCGCCACGAATAAGGTTGTAAATACCGGGACCTTTCAACGCAATTCCGCTCCATGGAATTTGTGCATCCTGAATAAACACTCTTCCTTCATCATACAAACTCGTAGTGCTCACAACAGTTGCGGGAGCATTCATGTTTGTTATGGTTTCATTGATATAGGGTGAATTGAAATATCCGAGTGGATTAATATTTAACTGAGTCAAACTTGTGATACCTGAATTAAGAATGAGGTAATAACTGTTGGTGCCAAGCGAATCTGGTGTGTTAGTGTAATAACCCTGATTGTCGGTTGCCTTAATCCAATATTTTATGTAAGTGCTGTCAGGTCCGGTTGCTGGAATTGTTGCCTGCCAGTTATTCCCACCGATGTTGGTCATTGCAGTGGAGGTAAAAACCGTTCCGCTCAATCCAACTGTGTAGTACAGAACCGCCGAAGCAACTGACTGATCGTCGGTAATAAGGGCAGTAACAGTTTGTGATTGTGTAGTATTAGGAATGGGTTGGCTAAGTGTGGTCGAAATCACTGTAGGACCTACATAGGTAGTTGGGCCAATATCATTAAGTGTAAGTGGTGCAAGCCAGTATTCATAAGGGCCACTGGTTGTTTTGTATTCGATAATTACACCCCGGACAAATGCAAGAACTGAATTAACGATGGGTGTATCAAACGGCATTACAGTATAACTTCCTGATGAAGTGCAAAAGTTATCAGAAGTGTCATTTCTGACCCAACCGCTCATGTCGCGAACTTTTATTTTGTTTCCGAAATTATCCTGCAAGCTCCAGTTAATTCTTGCTCCGCCGGATGTAACAGAAACATCTACAATACGGACATTTTGAAATTCAACATAGGTACCTTCATATTTTTCTCCGGTGAGTGGCTGAAAAATTTGTCCGCCCTGTCCGTCGCTGATTTCGAAAGTGTCAATTGAAAGAACATGTGGACCCGGAACAGGATTGCTAATGCTGGTGACAACAGATTGAACTGGCAACAAAACCAACTGTGTGTTGTTGCTGAAATTAGAAAGAATACCTGTCGCCTTCACAGTATTGCCATAAACGAAATTATCATGAAATAAAACATCGTCGCTCAACTGCTGAACAGCAGCTGGGCCGCTGCCATAACCAATTGTTCCGGGATCAATGAGAACATGAATACCGCTCCACGCACCTGAATCATTTGGTTGTGCTAGAAATGTTCCAACCCGCGAACCGGTAGTACTTTGCCCGTATGCACAAGGATCAAAAGTTACGACACCTTCAATCTGAACGGTATCTCCTGCGTAAATAACCGAAGAGTCCATGGCATTAGTTTGCGAAAGACTTTGATCATCTACATACTGCAAGTCATGAATGCTGACAAGCGGATATGTTTGAGCATAAATCTTTGATAAGTTAAGTGTGAGAATTACCAAAGCAAAAGCGAATGGAAATAATTTTTTCATGTGTTTTGATTTTCAGTGTGCAAGTATCTAAATCTCTTTCGATAAAACAGAAAACTATTAATTAAATTATCTTGAAGAGTTCAAGATGAGTTCAAGGCTGATTGAGCTCTGTAAGATGCCGTGTGCCTGAAGAATTAACGAGGGTGAATTTTTTCTTTAATCGTAAAAATCTTTTTTCGAAAAAATTATAAGAGAAGGAAGCAGTCAAAATAGTCAGGGTAAAAACTGCCAGATAAACCAGGAAGTATTTCAATCCTGAATTCAATTCCAAATTTCCGAAAGAGGAGTAACATAGAAAAATTATGAGGGGATGTATGACATAAATTCCATAGGAAATTTTTCCGAGGAAATCAAACACTTCATTCTCAAATGGAATTAATCTGTTTTTGATATTGACCTGACCTGTAATCAGGAATACAGAAATCACGCAAATAATTTCCTGATCAATAATTGAAAAAATATGAAACCGGTTAATCGCAACAATAAACAAAACCAGGAGTGAAATGGCTTGCGTGAGTTTATTATCAGCGAGCATAAGAAATAATTTGTTCTTCCTGTAAAAAAGAATGGCACCCAGTGCACCAATCATCATGCACTGAAATCTTGCCAACTGCAATCCGCTATCGAGGAGAGATCCATTGTAAAAAAAATGAACTCCCACTTTAATAGATATAAGAACCAGAATAATCAGTATAAGTAAAAGTTCAACATGATTTTTTACCTTCTTCATAAACCAGGGCCACAGAATATAAAACTGTTCTTCTATTCCAAGTGACCAATAATGCCCTACAAACAATAAAGGAATACCCAGCGTGAAAGGAATATTGGCTGCATAAAAAATATAGAAGAAAAGTGATTGAAGATTTACAGACTCGTGAATGATGACAATCACAACAAGGCAAATTGAAAGATATAAATAATAAAGCGGCCAGATTCGCAATATCCTTCTGACATAAAACTTTCGGACACTGATGATATTATTTTCTTTTTCCAAAAGCAGCAGGTAAGTAATCAAGAAACCGCTGATGGCAAAAAAGATACTTACTCCAAAACCTGCAAGTGCAAAACCTTCCGGAGTTCCATTATCTCCGGTTCCGAAAATGATGGGATTCAGGTTAAAAAAAATTAAGGACTTAGATGTGTGTGAAACTACCACGGCCATAGCAGCAATGGCCCGAAGCCCGTTAATTCCGGGAAGGTAAACAACTGATTTTTTTTCATCACTCATCCGGACAATAATAACATTTGAAAAAACTTTTGTTCTTCATAATTTCCTGTTTTGTTTTTCTCAACTACTTTTCACTCCTCAAAAAAATCACATGAAAAAATTATTTACACTCACACTCCCCCTGTTTGCTGCAGTGTTTTCATTTGCACAAGCGCCATTAAATGTTCAGCCGAATGAAACCAATGAAATCAGTCATCATGCATTGTTGAATTCAAAATCTGCCAACCGGCAGTTTGTATCAGAATGGTATAACTACGGCGAAACAATTGATGGTATGGGAGGCAATTGCGATTACTATCGCAACTATCTGTTTCCTGATTCAACTGTGCTTACAGAATTCTCATCAGGTTTCGGTTCAGTATGGAAGCATTCTTACGGGCAGATGTGTGATCCTTCATCACTCAATTTCATTAACAATACTTTGATTGATCAGAATGCAGATTATACTGTAGATTCTGTTTTGCTTTGGTATCGATACTATCGTTTTCAGCACAATAATCCTGACACAGTTGTGTTTCAGTTTTATGAAGACCCCGACATTACTTTCGTTGCTGATCCATGGAGCGACGACCGCAGTTATGCTAATGTTCCATACAATCCCGACACACGAAAAGGTTCAGGTTTTTCATCTGAAGTGGTGGTATTACTTGGAGAAAATGACACTGCAACCGCCACACAACATGGAATTCTTGTTCCTGTCGGTGTTAGCGTTCCTGCCGGAAAAAAATTCGGTGCCACTGTTACTTACTTTCCCGGAAATTCATATTCACCCGGTGATACAATTGATCCGGTTACTACTGCAACAGTTGTAAATAAGATTAATGCATTTACCATTTATGATTATAAAGACCTGGATAAAATCAGCAACCAATATTTCTATAACAACGGAATGCTGATTCCAAGTGATGTGCGGTACAATTACAATTCAAATGGATGGGATAGCAGTTACATTGCTGGCAATGCATACAATTCAGGATGGTATCATCTTGATATGGCGTTTAAATTGACTAGTAACAGTGTTTCTGTAAATGAAACAAACGATAATTATTTTTCAGTAAATGTTTTTCCATCTGTGGTTTCGGAAGATAATCCGGCGGTGGTTCAGGTAATGAGT
>DMRR01000023.1:4891-7440 GCA_003455275.1 Bacteroidota bacterium
TGCAGGAACTAATAAATTAGATTTGAATAGTGAAGCACTTACTTCCGGTGTTTACTTTATTTCTGTTTCAATTAACGGAGCAAAAGAAACTGTGAAGCTTGTAAAGATTTAACCACTAAAAAATCATTTTTTTTAATCCGTTCTGTGTATCGCGGGGCGGATTTTTTTTTAATATTTCATAATTTTCTTTTACAAAAAGGAAAACATTTCAAAAATTAAACGGTAAAGAAGGTCGCCTCAAAAGGCGAAAACACCATTATTTCCGTGAAAACAAGAAATACCCTTCTCTGTTCAATATTATTTTTTTCATATAACAGCTATGCACAGCAGGGTGGTGGTACTGAATCAATAGTTGCAGATACATCAGCTATTGAGTCTCAAAAATTCTCATTCAACACCGAAAGTTCGGTTACGAATCTGTACCTGTGGCGCGGCATTGTTTTTAACCAGGGAATCATTTCACAATCTTCATTTACTGTTCAAAAAAATGGCTGGAATCTAAATGCCTGGAACAGTACAAGTATTCTTGAAACAGAAGGAAATAGTACTTCCCCTGAACTTGATTTTACCTTGTCAAAAATTATTGAACCTGGAAATTTTTATATCGAACCTTCTCTTATGCTATATACATACCCTTCAGAATTCAACGCTTGTACTTCGGAGGCTGGGATGTATGTCGGGTATTATTATGGCAGTCTTGGAATTTTTTTCAACCCGATAAGTGACATATTACAAAACCCCGGAGGAATTTTTTCTGAAACCGGGATCACATTTGATAATGAAACAAGTGAACGACACTTTGTAATCAATGCAGCTCTGGGAACAGGAAATAAAAAATTTGTGCGTTATAATATTTCCGGCGAAGAAAATTTTATTTCAGTTTATAAAACAATTGATCTTAATGCATCATGGCAGCAAAACATGAAGCATGGTTTTTACATAAAATCATTTGCCAATTTTTTCTTTTTGCTTAGTAGAAATTATTCTTCCATTGTTAACCCTCGTCCGGCTAGCATCATTCTCTCAGCCGGAAAAGTTTTTTAAAACCACACCATGAGAATCCAGCACCGAATTCTTATTCTTATTACTGCCCTGATTTTTTCGGGTATTGCAGTTGTAGCTTTCTTGAGAAGAACTGATAATGAAAAGATGAATCTTCTTCTTGAAAATCGTCTTTTGGAAAAAGACAGCGCGTTTGATAAGATTGCCGATCTGAAGTCCAACAGTTTATTCATGATTACAAACTATGAATATTCAATATGGGATGAAATGGTAAATTATGTTCATGAATATTCTGACTCAAATTTTTCTGTAGAGAAGCTTGAAGCAAAAAAAGATTTTGAAACTAACAGTATTGATTTCCTTATTCCTCAATATAAGTTTTGTGGTGTATGGGTTTACGACCTGAACTTTGGTTGTCTATACGGAATTAATACTTACGACTCTGATTCCACTTCTAAAATTCCTCTTTCAAGGTTTGAATTATTAAAAGCTTTTATGGTTTCCAATGAAGGGGAAGGAAAATATTTTACTCACTTTTTCATTAAACTCAAAACCGGCGACCTCATGGAGGTTCGGGGGGCTACCATTCACGGAACGCTTGATTCCGATAGAAAAGATCCACCACAGGGATATTTCTTCACCGCTAGGCTTTGGAATAAAAGTTATTTAAACGAGCTCGGAACCTTAAACCTCGCTGAGATTTCGATCTCTTACGATTCGACCAAATACAATAAGAGAATCGGAGTTAAAGAAGTTGCAGAGTATGGAACCCTTGTCAGTTCACGAAACTTCAAAGGATATGATGGTCGTGTAATTGCTCATTCAATAATTTCTTATCCAACTTCTTACTATTCGCAGTTAAGTTCAACTAATAAAAAGGTTAACTGGATCTTCATCTGTTTCTCAGCGCTGTTTCTCATCCTGGTAGTTATTGCATTTATGTTTTGGGTTTCTCGCCCGCTGTATTCTCTTTCACTCAGTTTGCATAAAAGCAACCCATTTTTCATTGAAGCATTATCTCACAAGAAAACAGAGTTTGGCGAATTGGCCCGCCTTATAATTTCTTTCTTTAAACAAAAAGAAGAATTACAAATGGAGATTGCTGCCCGCGAGCAGTCAGAATCGGCTTTGCGCGATAGTGAAAAAAGATTTATGGATGTAACAGAAGCTGCCGGAGAATTTGTTTGGGAAACGGACAGCGAAAACAAGATTGTTTACATCAGCAAGAAAATAGTGGACTCGACCGGATATTCAATTGAAGAAAGTTTAAATACTTCTTTCTTCGGAATTATTGTTCCTGAAGAAATAGAGAGAGTAAAAAATATTCTTAGTGAAAAGACATTAAGTTCAACCGGATTTAAAGATGTTGAATTCCGTTTTCAGCGAAAGGATAATTCGATTGGCTACATGCGCGTGAGCGGAACTCCGGTTCTGAATTTTTCAGGAAGCGTTACCGGTTTCAGAGGAACCGGATTGGATGTAACCATTCAAAAACAATTTGAAGAAGAATTGTGTCTGGCTAAAGAACAAGCCGAAAGCGCAAATAT
>DMRR01000047.1:0-284 GCA_003455275.1 Bacteroidota bacterium
GCAAAAACTTATGCCGAAACAATAAAGAAGATTTACAATGATGAAGAACTGTATTCACGATTAGTGAAATCCAGCCGTGAGCATTATGAGAACGAAATCAACTACGACACCTGGGCACAGCGGTTAAAAATTATTCTTAACTCTTATCTTGAATCTCATCCCAAGAAATAGAAAATGAAATCAAGAGTTGCCAATCTGATTGTTGCCGGAGTTTCAAAGTGTGGTTCAACTTCTTTGTTTTCATATCTCGCGTCGCATCCGGATGTGTGCGGTTCAAGTGTGAA
>DMRR01000047.1:631-2734 GCA_003455275.1 Bacteroidota bacterium
TATGAAAATTATTTTTCGAAATGCGCGAATGAAAAATTCCGGCTGGATGCAACACCATATTATTTATTCGGAAGAAAAAAAATAGCCGAAGCAATTCGTGAAGTTTCGCCGGATGCAAAAATCATTTTCATTTTTCGCGAACCGGCAGCGCGGTCATTCAGTTGGTATCAGCATGCACAATATCACCTGATGGCGCCTGCTGAAACTTCATTCTTAGATTTTATTAGTGAAGGAGAAAAGAGAATTCGTGAAAATGAAAACAGTTGGGATAATTACACCAGGTCTCTTCAGGAAGGATTTTACTTTGAATCATTACAAGACTGGTTTAACATTTTTACCAATGAAAATATTAAAATAGTATTCTTCGAAAATCTGAAAAACAACCCGAGAAATGTTCTGCACGAGATCTGTGAATGGTTAAACATTGACTCAGCATTAATTCCGGATTCTGTTCTGGTGCCTGAAAACACAAGAGGGAATTATCGTTTTCGCTGGTTTCGGAATTTGTTTTTGTGGGCCAGGAAAAATCAGAAGAAACTTTTTTTAACCAGCAAACCATTGAATCGTTTTCTGAAAAAAGTGGAGCAAAGGCTCAACAAAACTTCAAGGAAAGAATCGATGAGTGACGATGACAAAAAATATTTACAGAATATTTTCAAAACTCATAATGAGAGCCTGAAAAAACTTTTAATTGAAAAAGGTTATTCGGAATTTCCGGATTGGTTGAAATAGATTTTTTACTCCCGGTTTTTTGTATCAACCAAAATTGTAACGGGTCCATCATTCAGCAAATTCACTTTCATGTCGGCACCAAAAATTCCGGTTTCAATTTTTTTTCCTAAGTCATTCTGCAATTGCAAAATCATTTTTTCATAAATAGGAATTGCAATTTCAGGTCGTGCTGCTTTGATGTAAGATGGCCGGTTTCCTTTTTTAGTTGATGCATGAAGTGTGAACTGACTCACCAGCAAAATATTTCCATCCACATCTTTCACCGAAAGGTTCATCACACCATTTTCATCATTAAAAATCCGGAGCGAACAAATTTTATTGCTCAGCCATTCGATGTCTTCATCATTATCCGCCTCTTCAATTCCAAGCAGCACGAGCAATCCGGTTTTTATTTCTCCGGAAATATTTCCTTCCACAGAAACCGATGCTTCAATCACGCGCTGAATAACCGCTCTCATTTTCGCTCGTAAATTTTTTCGGTGCTGCGAAGGTCTTCAAGCATTTTGCAATAATTCTTATAGCGTGATGCAGCGATTTCTTTCTTCTCCACCAACTCGCGTACTGCACATTTTGGCTCTGCGAGATGAACACAATTATTGAACTTGCAATTATTCAGAGCACTTCGCATTTCAGGGAAGTAGTGAGAAAGTTCTCCTTCTTCCATATCAATAATTCCAAATTCTTTAATGCCTGGGGTATCAATTATGAATCCGCCGAAAGGAAGCCGGATCATCTCAGCAAAGGTTGTGGTATGCATTCCTTTTTGATGATAATCGGAAACATCACCGACCTTTAAGTTCAAATCAGGAATCAGTTTGTTGATGAGCGTGCTTTTTCCAACTCCACTGTGACCAGCAACCAGATTCACTTTGTTCCTCATCAATTCACGAATCTCTTCAAGGTGTTCTTCAAATTTTGCTGAAAGAAGAATGACTTCGTAACCGGCTTTATAGTAGGTGTTTTTCCATTCCTCTGCATCTTTTAAATCTTCGGAGGAATACAAATCCATTTTGTTCAGCAGAATGGTGGAAGGAATGTGGTACGCCTCGGCTGTCACTAAAAATCTATCTACAAACCCGGTTGAAGTAACCGGATGTTTCAATGTTGCTATCACATACGCGCGGTCAATGTTGGAAGCAAGTATGTGTTCGGCTGTTCTGTGTTTCGCACTCTGGCGAATGATATAATTATCGCGCTTCAATACTTCACTTATTACTGAGGCGCTGTTTTCTTTTTCGGGTTCTGTCAACACCCAATCACCAATTACGACCGGGTTGGTGGTGCGCCGGTCTTCGAGCCGGAGTTTCCCTTTCAGGCGGCATTGAATAATGGAATCATCTTCCATCATTACATCATACCAGCTTCCGGTTG
>DMRR01000090.1 GCA_003455275.1 Bacteroidota bacterium
TTAGAATTATTGATTTATTGAATTATCCGAAGTGCTACACTGGAAATCATAATTCTAAAATCTAAATTCTAAAATTGTATTTTCATGCTTCCACCTTCGCTCAGAAAAAAAACCAAGAAGTTTGATAAGGAAAATTTTTTTGAAAAGGTTTTTTTCGTCGCAAAAAAAATTCCGCCGGGAAAGGTAACTTCTTATGGAGCCATTGCGGATTTTCTTGGAACAGGCATGAGTGCCAGAACAGTTGGCTGGGCCATGAATTCAAGCTCAATTGCAGTACCGCCGGTCCCAGCTCATCGTGTGCTTAATCGAAATGGATTGCTTAGCGGTAAAAATCATTTTGCCACACCCACGCTTATGCAGGAACTGTTAGAATCCGAAGGAATAAAGGTCGAAAATGATTGTGTGGTAGATTTCCAAAAAATTTTCTGGAACCCGAGTTTAGAATTGAAGAAGCGAAAGAAAAAATAAATCTTCATTTGCAGTCTGAAAAATGAAGTTAGATTTATCTCAATAAAAAATTCTTTCTTAAATGAAGCCGGTATCTTTTATCCTTCTGAGTTGTATCTTGATTATTTGCCTCAGCAGTTGTCAGTATTATACAGTTTTAACACCTTCAATTACCTATGCACCCGATAGCAGTTCTCTATCTGCAACATTCAGCAACACAGCATATCGTCCTAACGATCGGGGCGGTGGGGCTTTATATAAATTTACTACCGAAATACCTGCGCGTTTTGGCCTTGGTGGAACTACTACTCATAAATTTAAGTTGCATGTTGAAAAACAAAGTAAGTATCGGGCAACAATGGAATTTAGCGTTTGGGAAAAAATGTGGAAAGTAGTTTTTGAAAGAGGCACACCAGTTTACGCTGATACTATTGTTCAGTTCACTGAACCGGTCACTCCTAATCACAATGTTCCATGCAGGGTTTTTCTTGCTGGAAATGCTGAAGCAATTGAGTTGCAGTCATGGGATGCCGAAATACATTAATAAACTATTGAATCGTTTTTACATAATAGTTTCTAATAATTAATACTTGAAATCATGGAACTGCTTCCTTTCCTCTTAATAATTTTAGTTATCATCATTTCAGGAATCCGCATTGCCCAGGAATACCAGCGGTCAGTTGTGTTTCGCCTGGGGCGCTTTCAGTCCGTAAAAGGCCCGGGCATATTCTGGATTATACCATTAATTGAGCGACAGCAAATGGTTGATATACGCACAAAAACTGTTGACCTGGAACAGCAGGAAACAATTACGAAAGATAGCGTGACCATTAAAGTGAATGCAGTATTGTGGTTCAGAATTGTAAATCCGGAAGGGGCAATTATCAAAGTTGCTGATTATAACAAAGCTGTATACCAGTTCTCTGTTTCTGCCCTTCGGAATATAATAGGACAACATACACTGGATGAAGTGTTAAGGGAACGGGAACAGATAAATACCACACTTCAAAAAATTGTTGATGCTACCACTGAACCATGGGGTGTAAAAATTGAAATGGTAGAAATGAAGGATGTAGAAATTCCTGAAGGAATGCAGCGCGCAATGGCTCGCGAAGCAGAAGCTATTCGTGAAAAAAGAGCACGAATTGTAAAAGCGGAAGCTGAGCTTGATGCTTCAATTAAACTTACACAGGGAGCAAAAGAAATGGAAGGAAGCCCGATAGCGTTGGAGTTACGCAGAATGCAAATGCTTTCTGAAATTGGAATTGACAACAACACAACTACGATTGTGTTGGTTCCTTCGGATTTTACCAATGCCGCCAAGTCAATTGCCGATGCTGCTTCGAGAAAAAATAATTAAGTTATAAATATTCGACTTCCTTAAAACCATAAGCAGTCCATCCTCCTTTGTATTCAAGCAAAAGTTTTCCTTCAGGATTAATCCCTACAATTTTTGCTTTTATTTTTCCTTCTGCTGTTTTGTAAGAATGTTCTTCCTCCAGTTGAAATAAAGTTTTCATATAGTCTTTTTGAAGGGTACTTAACTCATTCCGGCGTAATTGAAGATATCGGGCTTCAACATGTTCGCAGATTTTTTCTAACACCTTGCTTATATCAAAATCTTTTTTCTCAACTGATTTAAGCGAAACACCGCCTTTCACACCTTCTCCGAATTTTGTTTGATTCACATTCATGCCGATTCCAATAACTGAACTCTGCAACCATTCGCCTGATACAACATTTTCGATCAGTATACCGCAGATTTTTTTTCCTTTCAGCAGCAGATCATTCGGCCACTTGATTTTTAAATCTCGTTTCGAGAATAAGGATATTGCATCATATACCCCAAGAGAAATAGCCTGATTAAGGTAGAACTGATTTTTTGCTTTGATAAAATGTGGTTTGTAAATAATGCTGAACAATAAATTCTTTCCTGATTCACTTTCCCAATTCGTTCCGGCATAACCGCGACCGCGGGTCTGATGTTTTGCTGTTACAATAGTTCCTTCGGTCACATTTCCTTGTTGCAGCAATAAAGATGCATACATGTTTGTGGATACAGTTTCATTTAATATGTGAAAAAACTTTCCGGTGAAAAGCGTATTGGAAAATGAGGCGGTCAAACTGAAAAGATTACTTTTGTTTCAAACCAAAAATAAAATCTCAAACTAATTTTGAAAGTAGCTGCCAAAAAGAAAACCGCAACCAAAACGGCCAGGAAAAAATCTTCTACCACAAAAAAGAAAAAAGTATCTCTATCGTTATTAGATGTAATTGTAAAAAGCATCAGTGACAAAAAAGGTGAAAACATAACCTCCATTGACTTAACAAAAATTCCGGATACGGCAACGAGCCATTTTGTAATTTGTGATGCCAGTTCAGGCACGCAGGTGAAAGCCATAGCAGACAGTGTGGTTGAGCAATCCAGAATTACACTAAACGAAAGGCCGTGGCATGTGGAAGGAATTCAGCAGCTCGATTGGGTGTTGATTGATTTTGTAAATGTGGTGGTACATGTATTCAGAAGGCAGGCAAGAGAATTTTATCAGCTCGAGGATTTGTGGAATGATGGAATAGTTACAAGGCATGATGATTAATAATTTATTGGAATAATTTTTTTAAGCAATTACAATATGGCAGACGAACAAAACGACAGACCCAGAATGGAAAAGGAAAAAGATAAAAACAGACCCGGAATGAAGACACCGAAATTCAATATCTATTGGGTTTACATTGTTATTGCTTTAATTCTCTTGGGAATTCAGTTCTTCCCATTTACACCTTCTCTAAAATTAATCAGTTGGGAAAAGTTTAATACTGACATGCTGCAGACTCATGATGTAGAAAAGCTGACCGTTGTGAATGGAAAAACTGTGGAAGTAACAATCAAGGAAGACAAACTGAATGAAGATAAATACAAGGAAGTATCGCGCACCAACATCAACACAGTAAACAAGGGGCCGCATTATTATTTCAAGATTCTAAGTCCTGATGATTTTTCAAAGAAACTGGAAACTGCACAAAAAGATTTTACTCCGGATGAAGTTGTTTCTGTTTATCCAGAAGACCGCACCAACTGGAGCGACTGGATGGGAATCATTCTTCCTATTTTGGTAATTGTCGGTTTGTGGTTGTTTGTTATGCGCCGCGTTTCAGGCGGCATGGGACCAGGCGGTCAGATTTTTAATTTCGGAAAATCAAAAGCAACTCTTTTTGATAAGAACACAAAAGTGAATGTCACTTTCAATGATGTGGCTGGCCTCGATGAAGCAAAGGAAGAAGTGATGGAGATTGTCGACTTTCTGAAGAACCCGAAAAAATATACTTCGCTGGGAGGAAAAATTCCGAAAGGCGCACTACTCATTGGCCCACCGGGAACCGGCAAAACTTTGCTGGCAAAAGCAATGGCCGGTGAAGCACAGGTTCCGTTCTTTTCTATCAGTGGATCTGATTTTGTTGAACTCTTTGTAGGTATAGGTGCCTCTCGCGTTCGTGATTTATTCCGACAGGCAAGAGAAAAAGCACCGTGTATTATTTTCATGGATGAAATTGATGCGATTGGGCGCGCTCGCGGTCGCGGCGTTATTCAGGGCGGAAATGATGAAAGAGAAAACACGCTTAATGCATTGCTCGTTGAGATGGATGGATTTGCATCTGATGCAGGAATAATAATTCTCGCAGCTACAAACCGGCCTGATGTGTTGGATTCAGCATTGATGCGCCCCGGAAGATTTGACCGGCAAATTTCACTTGATAAACCTGATGTTATTGGTCGTGAACAAATTTTCAAAGTTCATATTAAGAATGTAAAGACATCAAAAGACAAAGACAGAGAACTGGATGTAAAAAAACTTGCATCTCAAACTCCCGGATTTGTTGGAGCTGATATTGCAAATGTTTGCAATGAAGCAGCGCTTATTGCAGCGCGCCGCGGAAAAAAAGAAGTTGAGTTAAATGATTTTCAGGATGCCATAGACCGTGTAATTGGCGGCCTTGAAAAGAAAAACAAAATCATAAGTGAAGAGGAGAAACGAATTGTCGCTTACCATGAAGCTGGCCACGCTATTTGCGGATGGTTTTTAGAACATGCGGATCCGCTGGTCAAGGTTACAATTATTCCTCGTGGAGTAGCCGCGCTTGGTTATGCGCAATACTTGCCAAAGGAACAATTTCTTTACACCGTTGAACAAATGAAGGACATTATTTGCATGACACTTGGCGGAAGGGCAGCAGAAGAAATTGTATTCGGCAGAATAAGCACAGGAGCTCAAAATGATTTGGAAAAAATTACGAAGATGACTTATGCAATGGTGACCATTTATGGTATGAGTGAAAAAGTTGGAAATATTTCATACTATGATCCGAACAATGAATATGGATTCACGAAACCTTACAGCGAAGAAACTGCCAAGATAATTGACCAGGAAGTGCGCAAGTTGATTGATGAAATGTTTGTTCGCACAAAAAATCTTCTTACTGAGAAAAGAGAACAACTCGAAATTCTTGCTCAGGAATTATTGAAGAAAGAAGTTTTATTCCAGGCAGATTTGGAAAGATTGATAGGAAGGCGCCAGTGGGAAATAAAAAATGTTCCGCATGTGATTGAAATCCCTGCTGAAGAAAAGGCTGAAGAAACAAAAACCGAAACACAGCCTGAGACACACCGCGAACCTGGCATTGACTGGAAACCGAATCTTAATCCGCCATTGGCGTAATGATAAATTATTAGTTGAGTTCTGAATAATTTTTTAATCAGGTAAAAATTTAAAAGTAGTCTTGAAAGGCTGCTTTTTTTATTTCGTATCAAAAGCAAGTTTAACTTTCTCTGCTCTTGATTTTCCAATAACAGAAATCAACTCTTCAATCGAAGCCGATTTTATTTTTTCTACTGAACGAAAATGTTTCAGCAGTTTATCAGCGGTAGATTTTCCAACACCATTGATTTCTTCAAGCCCTGTTTTGATTGTTCCCTTGCTCCGCTTTTCGCGATGGAAAGTAATAGCAAAACGATGTGCTTCATTTCGGATTTGCTGAATCACTTTCAACCCTTCTGATTTTTTATTGATATACAACGGAAGCGAATCATCAGGGAAATAAATTTCTTCGAGTCGCTTTGCAATTCCGGCTATTGCCATTTTTCCGCGCAGTCCGAGTTTGTCAATGCTGTTCATCGCCGCACCAAGTTGTCCCTTTCCACCGTCAATGATTACGAGTTGCGGGAGCGATTGATTTTCTTCAGTCAATCTTTTGTAGCGGCGGTAAACAATTTCTTCCATTGAAGCAAAATCATTCGGGCCTTCCACTGTTTTAATATTGAAGTGACGATAATCTTTTTTGCTTGGCTTTGCATTTTTAAACACCACCATACTCGCCACCGGAAAACTTCCCTGGAAGTTGGAGTTATCAAAACACTCAATGTGCGTAGGCAATTCTTTCAACCGGAAATCTTCCTGCAACTGTTTCATGATTCGCTCCTGCGGTGTTTGCTTGTTGCCAGAATGAAGCGAGAGATTGAGTTTGTAGAAGGCAACATTTTTCTCAGCAAGTTCCAGCAATTTCTTTTTATCGCCACGAACAGGAACAGTGATTTTTATTTTTTCATCAGGTGCAGGAATAAAAAACGGAACAATAATTTCTTCGCTCGCGCTGCTGAATTGCTGGCGCAGTTCGTTTACAGCAAACTGAAGCATCTCTGTTTTTTCTTCTTCAATTTTTTTGTGCAACTCAATTGTTTTGGATTGAATAATACTTCCGTTCACCACCTTCATGTAATTGACGAAAGCAGTTTTTTCATCTTCCACAAACGCAAACACATCAATGTTGCTCAGTGATGGATTCACCACCGTGCTGGTGTGCTGGTAGTTTTCGAGCATTTCTAATTTCTGTTTGAAGAGATTTGCCTTCTCGAATTCATAATTCTCCGAAAGTTTTTTCATCTCTGCATTCAGATAGTCTGACACTGGTTTCAAATGTCCTTTCAATAAATTCCTAATCTGCTGAATGGTGCTGTTGTAATCTTCTTCACTCTGCAAATTCTCGCATGGACCTTTGCAATTTCCGATGTGATATTCTAAGCATACTTTAAATTTTTTCTGCTCAATATTTTTTTGCGCGAGAAAAAGATTGCAGGTGCGCAGTGGAAAAAGTTGTTTGATGGTATCGAGCAGCACACTCGCACGATTTACTGATGTGTATGGACCGAAATATTCTGAACCATCCTTAATCAGTTTGCGGGTAAAAAAAATCCGCGGGAATCTTTCTTTCTTAATACAGATAAACGGATAAGTTTTTCCGTCTTTGAGATTCACATTGTAACGCGGCTGAAATTCTTTAATGAGATTATTCTCGAGCAATAACGCATCGTGTTCTGAATTCACAATCATGAATTCGAGCGACGATGCAGTGCGCACCATCACAGTGGTTTTGTTGGTTCCTAAATCGCGATTGAAGTAAGAGGAGACGCGCTTCTTCAGGTTCTTCGCCTTGCCTACATAAATAAGCTTGCCTTCCTTGTCCTTGAATTTGTAAACTCCGGGAAGCGAGGGAAGCTTGGGCAATAATTC
>DMRR01000046.1 GCA_003455275.1 Bacteroidota bacterium
TTATTAGCTGAAATAGTTGCAACCTGCTCAATTTTTTTGTTGTCGTTTCCAACTTGCGCAGATTGACCGCGAAGATTTTCAACAACAGTTGCAACTGCTTTGTCTATACCACGCTTGAGATCCATTGGATTTGCACCGGCTGCTACATTTTTCAAACCTGAGTTAACTATTGCCTGGGCAAGAACAGTTGCGGTTGTAGTACCGTCGCCCGCGATGTCAGAAGTTTTTGATGCAACTTCTTTCAGCATTTGTGCTCCCATGTTTTCGATAGGATCTTCGAGTTCAATTTCCTTTGCTACTGTAACTCCATCCTTAGTAATGGAAGGTGCACCGTATTTTTTTTCGATTACCACATTTCGACCTTTTGGTCCAAGAGTAACCTTTACTGCATCAGCCAGTGAGTCAACACCTTTCTTGAGGGCGTCACGGGCATCAGTGTTAAAGTTGATAATTTTTGCCATGTCTATTTTTGATTTGATTTTTTAAAAGTGATTTAAACGATTGCGAAAATGTCTGACTCGCGCATGATGAGATATTCATTTCCATCAATAGTCACTTCAGTTCCGGAATATTTTCCATAGAGGACTGAGTCACCAACTTTTACTGTCATTGGCTCGTCCTTCTTTCCGGTTCCAACAGCTACAATTTCTCCGCGTTGTGGTTTTTCCTTAGCTGTGTCAGGAATAATGATTCCACCTTTAGTGGTTTCTTCAGCAGGTGCCGGCTTTACAATCACCCGGTCTGCGATTGGCTTCATGTTCATTTTTGCCATTGCTTTATTTGATTTGGTTTATTGTTTAAAATTTATTTTCCGCGTATGTCACTAACTGTGCCGTTGGTTTTTTTCTGACAAACTTGCTCCATGATTGAAAAAATTTCTTTTAGGAACTGACAGTCCGTAATTTTTGGGGGCCGCCAAAGTAATATTTTCCCATTGGGAAGAAAGAGAATTCTTAAATGAAAATCGTGAGTGGGAAACGATTGAAAAAAAATAAATCTTTCCAAACAGAAGAAAAAAAAGTTCATTCAACGATTAAAATTCACCGTGCCAAATTCCTTTTTCAGAATAAAATTTTAGAAAATATTTTTTAGGTACATATACACTATACATATACATTTGGCACCCTACCCTCTAAACCAAAACCAACCGCTGAATGAGACAATTAAAGATTACAAAATCAATTACCAACAGAGAAAGTCAGTCCCTGGAAAAGTATTTGCAGGAAATAGGAAAAGTTGACCTTCTCACGGCCGAAGAAGAAGTAGATTTAGCAAAACGAATTAAGCAAGGCGATGAACGGGCTCTTGAAAGACTTACTAAAGCAAACCTTCGCTTCGTAGTATCTGTTGCCAAACAATATCAAAACCAGGGGCTTTCGCTCAGTGATTTAATCAATGAAGGGAATCTTGGACTTATTAAAGCAGGTCAGAGATTCGATGAAACGAGAGGATTTAAATTTATCTCTTATGCAGTATGGTGGATTCGCCAATCAATTCTGCAAGCATTAGCAGAACAAAGTCGTATAGTCCGTCTTCCACTGAACAAAGTTGGTTCACTTAACAAAATCAATAAAGCTTTCTCAGCGCTTGAACAGCAGTTTGAGCGTGAACCCAGTTCTGAGGAATTGGCAGAAGTTCTTGAAATTAATACTGAAGAAGTTGAAACCACTTTAGGAATTGCAGCCAGGCATGTGTCTGTTGATGCACCATTTGTTGAAGGAGAAGACAATAGTTTGCTTGATGTAATTCCTAATACCGGTGCAGAGGCAACAGATATTAATCTTGAATATAAAGATTCACTCCGTAAGGAAATTGAGCGCTCACTCAGCACACTAACAGATCGTCAGCGCGATGTATTAAAATTATATTTCGGAATAGGTGTTGAACATCCTATGTCATTGGAAGATATTGGTGAAAAGTTTGCTTTAACAAGAGAGCGCGTAAGACAGATTAAAGATAAAGCTATAAATAAGCTCCGTCTTGCCACACGCAGTAAGCTTTTGAAATCTTACCTTGGCTGACGAAAAAAAACAATTAAAAATTTTTCACAAATGAAAAACTTTTCAATCTCAAAAATAATTGCAGCAACTCTGGGTGCTGTTATTGTTGTTCTTGCCATAGCATTTACTCTTCAAGCTCAAACTTCTACATTGAATGTTAAACCTGGTTCAAGAATTACTTATACCATGCAATCTTCCTCATCTGCGCAGGAAGTGAATGTGATTGTAAACACATTGGTACCAACCATCTCTTTTAAATGGAATTCACCAGATAACCAGTATGGAAAAGTGATCATGAGCAATGAGGCTTTTGCTAATGGAAAAAAACTTGCTTCAATGCTTTTTGATGACCCAAATGGAGATTTTGGTTTTTTCTGGTTGAGTCAAAATATGTTCAATGAACTAAGCCAGGGAAAAACAACTTTCACTCTTAACAATGGTGTGAAAGTATCAGGTGTGCAGAACGGTGGAATTGAGCAAATACAAATAAAGGTGAACGGTGTGATGAAATCAGTATCTGTGATTCATGCAAAGCCGGTTTTACCTACAGGAGGCGAAGAGTTTTTTGTTTTGAATGACCCAAAAAATCCCCTGATCATTCGAATGAAAACAAGCGAAGGAGGATTTTCTCTTACATCCATTACTGATTAATTTTAAAAAAAAAAAATTTATGCGCTTCGTCGGAAAACCGGCGAAGCGTTTTTATTTTAAGTAAGAACTGAAATAATATTTATTTGCGGACCCAAATTGAAAAAACAAAATCATGTTTGAAAATTTAAATGAGCGGCTCGAAGGTGCATTCAAACTATTAAAAGGTGAAAGCCGCATTACTGAATTAAATATTGCTGCCTCAGTAAAAGAAATCCGTCGCGCGCTAGTTGATGCTGATGTCAATTACAAAATTGCAAAAGAGTTTACGGATAAAGTAAAAGAAAAAGCGATGGGCGAAAAAGTGCTAAATGCAATTTCTCCCGGACAGCTAATGGTAAAGATTGTTGCCGATGAACTTACTGCACTAATGGGCGGTACGGTTACCGATATTAATATCAAGGGAAATCCTGCAGTGATTCTAATGTCAGGACTTCAGGGTTCAGGTAAAACAACTTTCTCGGCAAAGCTTGCCAATCTTTTGAAAACGAAAAGAAGCAAAAATGTTTTGTTAGTCGCATGTGATGTATACCGTCCTGCAGCTATTGAGCAACTAAAAGTTCTCGCTTCACAAATTGAGGTTGCTGTTTATGCAGAAGAAGGAAATCAGAATGCTGTTCAGATAGCAAAAAACGCCATAGCTTTTGCTAAATCTAATAGTTATAACACCGTCATAATAGATACAGCTGGCCGACTGGCGGTAGATGAGCAAATGATGAATGAAATAGAGGCCGTGAAAAATGCGGTTCAGCCGGACGAAACTCTATTTGTAGTTGACTCTATGACCGGGCAAGATGCTGTAAATACTTCAAAGACTTTTAATGAGCGTTTGAATTTTGACGGAGTTATACTCACCAAACTTGATGGAGATACACGCGGAGGTGCTGCTCTTTCTATAAAATATGAAGTCAACAAGCCGATTAAATATGTAGGTACCGGAGAGAAAATGGAAAACATTGAACTTTTCTATCCTGATCGAATGGCCAGCCGAATCTTAGGCATGGGAGATATTGTATCACTTGTCGAAAAAGCTCAGGAGCAGTTTGACGAAAAGCAATCTGCAGCTCTTCAGAAAAAAATCCGGAAGAATCAATTTGATTTCAATGATTTTCTATCACAACTGGAAAAGGTAAAGAAAATGGGAAACATAAAAGATTTGATGGGAATGATTCCCGGTGTTGGAAAGGCCATTAAGGATGTTGACCTTAACAATGATTCATTCAAAAAAGTGGAGGCGCTGATTCGATCCATGACACCTGAAGAAAGGACCAATCCTGATTTAATGAATGGCACGCGCAGAAAAAGAATTGCAGCCGGAAGCGGAAATTCAATTCAGGAAGTAAATCAATTTCTCAAACAGTTTGATGACATGCGAAAGATGATGAAGTCATTTAATAAAATGAGTTCGGCGGGCAGACCATTCCGTGGAATGCCTACCCGATAAGTTTTTAGTCTTCATACTGAATTGTGAAGACAAAAATCATTTTTCGTAAAGAAAACTTTCCAGCGCTAAACGATAGCTGTTTAATCCAAATCCGGAAATTACTCCTTTGCATTTTGCTGTAAGCAGCGATTGATGACGATAATCTTCGCGGGCGCCCGGATTGCTGATATGAATCTCAATTACCGGAGTTTTTATTGAAGCAATTGCATCTGCAATTGCAACTGATGTGTGAGTGTAGCCTCCTGCATTAAGAAGAATTCCATCATATGTAAATCCGGTCCGGTGAAGTTCATCAATTATTTTTCCTTCAATATTGCTTTGAAAATATTCAAGTGAAATCGAAGAAAAATATTTCTTTAGTTCATCAAAATAATTTTCGAATGTCTGTTCGCCATAAATTTCTCTTTCCCTAATTCCAATCAAATTGAGATTAGGTCCGTTGATGATAATTATTTTCTTCAATGAGCAATTACAACTTTATATGTTGATTTTGTGATGCCGGTTTCAATATTTAGATAATAAACCCCAGAAGAAAAATCGGAAACATCCAAAGAATTAGTACGATTATTATTTGAGAAAATTCTTTCGGCAATTTGCTGTCCGAACACATTAAATAGCTTTATCTTGATATCAGCATCTGCCTGAGGCATTGAAATATAAATTTTATCATCAGCGGGAACAGGGAAAATTGAAATATTTTCTGATGCACCAATCACGGTTGTGTTAGTAATGACATAAGAATCCGTAAGAGTTCCGCAACCATTAGAATTTGAAACTAACACAGTATAGGCCCCATCACCTGAAGGATGAAAAGAACTATTTGTTGCACCAGCTATTGGATTACCATCGAGATACCACTGATATGAATTTCCCGACGGAACACTGAGATCAGTTCCATTATAAGTGATATTAAAGATCTGAGGAGAACTAAGAACCGTTAAGTTATGTGAATTGTAAATACAATAATTAGCATCGCTAACGCAGAAATAAAATACTCCATCAGCTGATGGCATTGCTTGCAGTTCATTGGTTGTACCGGTGAACCCTTGAGTAGATGACCACAAATAACTTTGAAAAGTATCAGGCACGGTTAATACCAAATTTTCGCCATTGCAAATTGTGTCCTGACCCGAAATAACAATCGAATTGCTTTGACTACAAATGCGTAAAATATTTTCTGACCTTATCATCAAATTTTTACCGGCAAAATCAAAATTCAAAAAATAGTCCGAACCAGATGAAGGCAAATTTTGAGATATGCTATCAACTGTAACCTGATATCCGCTTGTCCATGAATAATCGCCTATTGAAGAAGAAGTATAGGAAGTTCCGGCAAGCGGTGGTATCCCTATATAGACATCTGAGTTAAGCAATGCAGAGGTGTAGCCATTAAAGTTAAGATCATAAACCAGCGGATTCGACTGACTAATTGTTGATGGAAAAATTAAAGTATCAGAAGTGGAAACTGTCATATGCGGAATCACAATTTTTTGAATGAAAGAAAATCCTCCGTTGAATTGGATGCCTCCATCAATTCCACTGTTTTGATTATAAATTCCATCAGGAATGTTAACATGATTTCCCATATAACCGGCAACCATAAAACTGTTATTATCGATTCCAATTATTGCAAAACACCTTTCATCAGATTGATAAAAATTTTGCTCGTTAAATTTTCCAATTGAAATTGTATTGAATCCTGAATCCAGAATAGCATAATACCCATCGATAGAGGTCAGATTAAATTGCATTGACAAATCAGATGAGATTTGACCATTCTTCATTTTACCGCAGATCACGATGTAATTACCTACAGTTTTCATGTCAGTGCAATTACCATAAAGCATTGTTTGTTTTGCAGAAATAAAATTTCCTGCAGGCGAATATTTTCCAATGAAAGAAGAGTGAGAGGCTGAGTTCATTGTATAAACTCCCGGATCAAAATATAAATTTCCGGAATTTACACCGGTGAAAACAATATCTCCATACGCATCTAAAGTTATTGCTCTAAATTCATCTCTTCCATTACTACCGCCACCGCGCGCCCATTGTGGCGAAAGAGCAGAATTCAATTTTAACACATACCCGTCAAGGTTGCCATGTGAAGAAACCGGATATGTTCCAAATGAAAATGACTGTGAGTAGGAACCGCAAGCAAAATAATTTCCGGTTCCATCGGACACAACTGAGCAACAGTAGTCCTCACCTGCCCCGCCAAATCTTACATGATTCAAAACAGTTCCTGCAGTATCAATTTTAATAAAGAAAATATCACTGTTCCCAGAGCTAACCATTGTGGTAGAATTGAAATTGACATTTCCATAAAAACCCCCGGCAATCAGTATTTGATTGTTAGATATAGCTGCACTATATGCAAAAGATTCATTTGACGAGGATGAAACTTTCACCCAGATTAATGACCCATTCAATGAATATTTAGCTACAAAAAAATCACGATTAGAACCCGATGAAGCATTAAAAGTTTGTGTCCCTACATTCATTTGTCCGAAAAAATTTCCGATCACATAAATATTTCCGGCATTGTCAAAAAGAATTTTTCTGGGAGTAATGGTCATACCTACAATGTCATTCAAACGCCAGATCTCAGTACCCAGAGTATTCATTTTAGTGAGATACATTCCCTCATTTGCAATCGTATCTCCGGTCGCGACTATGGTTCCGGCACCACAACGGCCCGCAGCATAGATATTCCCTTGTAGATCACGCGACATTGCTGAACAAAAGCTTTGATCACTTTCGTACACTTTCACCAATTGACAGATTGGCTGTGAGATTCCTTGAACTGAAACGAGAAGGAAAAGTGAGAGTAAAAGTTTTTTCATAGAAAAAATTTTTTAGGTTCAAATTCCTGTGCAAGATATTAAATAATTTAATCAATGCATCTTCAAACAATCATTTAGATTAAAATGAAATGCACAGCTTAAAAATAAATTCCATCATATTTCTGTTTTACATAATTCATAAAGTGTTTGAAATTGAGAGGCTCACCGGTAATTCGCATGCATAATTCTTTTGCTGAATACTTTCTACCATGTTGATGAATTTTCCCCCGAAGCCACTCTCTTAATTCATGCAATTCTCCTTTTGAAACTTTTTCATCAAGAGAATTGATTTCTTTTTTCGCTTGATTAAAAAACTGAACCGAATAAAAACTCCCGAGCGAATAAGTAGGAAAATATCCAATGCTCCCGTGACTCCAGTGTATATCCTGCAGCACTCCCGAATTATCAGAGGGAACCGAGAGTCCTAAATATTTTTTATAACTATCATTCCAGTATTCAGCCAGGTTTTTTACTTCTATAGATTTATCCATTAATTGTTTCTCGATATCATAACGAATCATGATATGAAAATGATAAGTAAGTTCATCAGCTTCCACTCTTATGAACGAAGGCTTCACTGCATTAATTGATTTATAAAAATCCAATGCGCTCACTTTCTCCAATTGATTGGGAAAATATTTTTTAAGCGCGGAATAATTTGCATTCCAGAAATTGAAACTTCTGCCAATAAGGTTTTCCCACAACCGCGATTGAGATTCGTGAATTCCGAGTGACACAGCCTCACCAAGCGGAAGTCCGTAATTCTCTTCCTTCAATCCTTGTTCATACAATGCATGACCGCCTTCATGTATGCAACTCCAGGTCATCGAACTAAAATCATTTTCATTAACGCGAGTGGTAACCCGAACATCTTTCATGCTGAAATTAGTAGTGAACGGATGAGGTGAAATATCCTGACGGCCAGCATCAAAATCATAACCCATTTGTTTAAGTATGTCAATTCCAAAATCCCATTGTTTTTGATAAGGAAAATTTTGTTTCAGAAATCCGGTTTCAACTTGTTTTTGGTTTGAAATATTTTTCACATAATCTACCAGATTCTTTTTTACATCTTCGAACAAAACATCCAAATCCATAACCTTACAATCAGGCTCATATAAATCGAGCAAAGCATTGTATGGATGATTTTCATATCCCAGTATATCAGCTTCTTCGCGCTTCATCTTTATCATAGTATCCAGCATGGAAGCGTAAACGCTAAAATCATTTTTCTCTCTCGCGCTGAGCCATGCCTGATATGTCTGTGATGTTGTAAGAGCCATTCGTTCCACAAACTCAGTCGGGTATTTTTTTTCACGGGAAAAATCTTTCCAGGACTCCTGAACATTTCGTTTTTGATTTTCGTCCAGATCGCCGCTTGTGTTTAACTGAGAAAGTATGTCACCCAGCTTTGAGTCAACAAACATTTCATGGGCAATGGCGCTTAAGGTTCCAATTTGCTGGGCTCTGAAACCTGCCCCGCTTTTTGGCATATAGCATTCCTGATCCCAGTTGAGCAATGAAATGGAAAATCGTAAATCAGCAATCTTCTGCATTGCTGCTTTATAGTCATTGTAAAGTTTTTGTGAATTCATTCAAAAAATTTTTTTTCAGAACAAATAAACTTGAAGAAATTCCTTCATAAAAAAAAAGAAGTTCCATTCGTATTTAACAAATGGAACTTCCGGTAAATAATGAAATTAGTTATTCGTGAACAACAACAATTTTTCTTGTAAAGGTGCCTGAATTGTTTTCACCTTTTAAATAATAAACACCTGATGGAATCAAACTGAGGTTAAACAGAATTTGAGAATCGTTTTTAATTATTTCGGTTGTTGATTCTCTTCCCAGCTCATCATAAAGATTAAAGTGAGTTAACTGAATTCCTCCTAAATCCACAGTGAGAAAATTGTTAGCAGGATTAGGAAAAACTTTTACTGTTGAAAAATATAAATCTGAAACTCCGTTTACAATCGTGATGCTGACGCAAGTTGATTTGGTGCAATTGTTTGCATCTGTAACTGTAACGCAATAAGTACCCTGATCCAGATTACTGATATCTTCGGTAGTTGCTCCCGTTCCCCAATGATATGTAAAAGGCGATGTTCCACTGCTGACAGTAAGATCAATGCTTCCATTGTTTGCGGTCGAACTGGAAGTTGGGTTTGAAGTTGAAGTAAGCGAAGGTGTTGGATAAACAACTATTGTTTGAATTGATGTGTCGTAAGATCCGCCATTATCAGCCACAAGCATTAAGGTATAAGTTCCGGATGCACTGGCGGAATAACTAAAGGTGAGCCCTGTTCCGCTTTGTGTTGCCGGTCCAGTAAGGTACCAGTGATTGTTAATTTGATTTACAGAATTGTTAATCGTAGTAATAGATTTTCCAGAGCAAATAGGTGAATTGGAAAATGTAAAATCTGCTGTAACAGGAACACCAAGACAAAACTGTTTTACAACTTGTGTAGTGAAAGTTGTAACATCAAATATCGCATGATTGAATTCATCAGTAACATGAAGGCTTCCTCCGGTTGAAAATCCATTGCCGCCTGCATCATGAATGGTAAAAGTGTAACACCCTGTGTCAAGGCATGCATTTAAATTATAAGAAGTGTTATTAGCAAAACCTCCCCACGAATTAATTATTGTTTGATTATCATCCTTAATATCCATTGTTGTTTGACTGCCATTTGCATCTGTTGTGAGTGCGATGAAGAGATGATTTCCGGAGATAACTGTAAAAGATGTTTGAAGTGTATCATCTGTAATTTCCTGATCACCGATATTTCCATTTACTGTTTGAACATGAACCCAAATCTGATGTGTTCCGGAAACCGGAATGAACGCCGGGAGCGTTACTGTGGTTTGCGTTAGCGGAGCCAATGATCCATTGAAGTTATAATTCTGTAGTGAGCCGCCATCCCAGTTATATTCAATGATGAAAGAAGTAATAGGATTATAGCCTGCATTTTTAACTACCACCTGAGGAATAACGGTATCACCCAGGCAAACACTTGCTCCTGTGCTTACAAAATTTTGAAGTGCCAGATTTAATGTATCCGTTGGGGCATAAGGATCATAACCATCTTCAGTTGTATTTCCGGTATTATTTGGATCCAGCCAATGTTTTAACTGATTTGCATTATTCGAATTGTAATCCCAACTCATACTGAACTTTCCATACTCATCTGTCATATCGGTGCTGCCGCATGCAGATGCTCCACCATGCAGTTGCCCTATGATGCGATGATTCTGATCAAACAATGGAGATCCGCTTGATCCGGGTTCTGTGCATTGACCACCGTCCCAATCAACCATCCAATGAGAATTGTTAGGTGTACCTGACCAACTGGTATTAGTGCAGGCTCCATTATCAAAAGAAATTTTCTTTATATCTCCGCTTGGATGATGAATACATGTGCTGGAAGTAGAGGGAGTATTTTGATTATTCCATCCTGCAAGATAAGGTGAGTAGGCAGCTGATGGCATACTGCTTAATTGAAGAAGACAAAAATCAGAGGCTGCATTCATTGCTTTAAATGTAGCACCATTAACAGTGTGATTAGTTGCTGAATTTTGATTTGTACATCCGGGTGCTTCCCAGTTGAAACGAAATACCCAGGTGGAGAAGTCAGTGCTTGCAAAAGAATTAGCTGTGCAATGGCGGGCCGTAAGAAAATACGGAATCTGGCTGTGAGGCACATCTGCAATCATTGCCCCTGTGCATATTTCATTTCCACTAACTACGATACATACAACTGAGTTCTTCTGATTTTCCCAGCCGGCACCGGAAGGACAGTTTACATTCATTTGACAACTTCCTGATGAACCATATGATTTTGCAAAATCCTGAACATCTCTGTATCCATGAGTGATTCTGTAAATCTTCAACTCCCCATGAAAAACAGCTGCGGCTGGTTCATTATATTCTACTGTAATTTCTGAACCTGGCACCAAGTCAGTTCCAAAATAATTGTCGGGTTGAATGTTTTTTGAAGTGTATGCTCCTACTATATAAGTTTTACTCTCATCATACAAATAAAGCTTTGCACCCGGAGGAATATTGAAATCATTAAAGGCAAGATTCACTGAAAGAGCATCGGGGCAAACAATTCTAAGGCGGCAAATTTTGTCGCCATTTGACATTGTTTCCCAAACTCCTTGCTGCAACACATCAACATTTATCATATGATTGAAACCAAAACGATAAGGAACATTTTTGTCAACATTAGCTTCATCCTCTGCCAGTAGAGTTGCAACATTTACTGCCGGAGTAGTAATCGCAGGAATTACAGTTGTTAAATTTTTATTAGAAAAACTTCCAGGCATGCCCGCTTCAGTTTGTGCATAAGCAGTGAAACTGATAACGCAGAACATTGCACTGATTGAAATGAAAATTTTTTTTATCATTTTGAATTTAAAATTAAGTCGACGAAAATAATCGGGGCATGTAAACCAACAACTGAATTAGAGGTAAGTTTATTAATGGAAGAGAGAACTGAATTCCTGCAGTTAATTACCCAAATTCAGAATGGTAAATTTTTGCTCCAGCGGATTAAAAGAATCATGAATCAGATCGAATATTTTTTTGCCTTCTGATAAATAAAATTCAATAAAACTTACTCTTCGTTCCTGAAGTGAATTACCGGGAAATAATTTTTCTTTCACTTTCCTGATTTGATTTATGCTGTCCTCATGCTTTCTCTTCTCAGATTTTAAAAGCCGATCTTCGATTGACTGAATAAATTTTAATGATCGCGCCCATTCGGCATTAACTTGTTGCTCCAGCGATTTGTCCTTGCTTACAACAGTTTTATTTAATTCATCAAAAACTTTTTTTAACTCTGATTTCTCTTTTTCTAACTGGAAATTATCTGAATGATTGAGTGTCCACTTCTTAATAAGTTTTTCTGTTTCAAAAAAAAGTTCCTCAGTTTTTAATCCGAGCTTGCTGATTTTTTCAGAAGAATTTTTATCAATGATTAATGCTGAATCACGAAGAAGAATTATCGGGAAATGAATTTGGAAATAGTCAAACATTTTTTTCATTAACAAAAAATAACTCACCTCTGCTCCTCCCCCGATAAAGAAAATATTCGGAAGAATCATTTCCTGGTATAAGGGCCGCAATACAACATTGGGACTGAATCGCTCCGGATAATTATTTAGTTCTTCTAAAATTTCTTCCTCAGAAAATATTAGATCTGTATTTAGAACTTTGTAACGATTGCCTTCTTTAACTATTCGCTCGCGCAGGGTCCCGGTTAAATAAAAGAGATTGATTTCGCGTGGAGCAATTTGTGGTTCGTATTTTTCTTTTAAAACTGATGAAGTTAGGCTCACCCATTTATCAGAATTGCTTTTCAGCAGTTCATCTTTCAAAATTGGATTAAAAATTTTTTTCAAATCACGATCATCCCCATCGAGAATTATCAAACCCTTTTGCCCAAAAAAATGATGCACAAATTTTCGCGTTGCTTCTTTAATGGTCGCAGATTCCATGTAGCAATCATTCAAAAGCCGGATTAAGTCTTTTGCATATTCAGAATTTCCGGCTATAAGTTCAATTTCTTTTATCATCCCGTGCAATGAATCAGTTTTTTGATTTCCAAAACTTCCTTTCGAAGATGGATTCCATTCAATCTTTTTTCCATAAAGGAAAATATGATTCAATTCTTCTGTGTCATGGTCTTCGCTTCCCATCCAATAAACGGGAACAAATTTTTTTTGCGGAAATTTTTCATTCAGCATTTCAGCCAGGTTTATTGCTGAAGAAATTTTATAAACCAAGTAAAGCGGACCTAAAAATAAATTCGGCTGATGGGCGGTGGTAACAGTAAAAGTGTTTTCATCATTGATAGCTAAAACATTTTGATAGGTCTCAGAATTTCTGTCAAGCAGTTTGCCATATTGGTTAAGCAATGACTGAACAAGCTCTGTACGGTTGATTGTTTGCTTTTTCTTTCCTTCAATTGAATCATTCACAGATTCGAATGAAGGCTTGAGTGAATAAAATTGTTTCAACCACTCATCACCATTTAAATAGTCAAGCACAAGGGAGCTGAAGTAACCGGTTTTTGAATAATCGATCTTTGAACTTTTAGTCATCATTACAGGTAGCAAGATTATGGATTTTAAAATTGTTCTGCCACCCGTACGCCTATATTCGCCGCCCGATAAAAAAACTGAATGACATCCATTAGAAATATTGCCATAATCGCCCATGTTGATCACGGAAAAACCACACTGGTAGATAAGATTCTTCATCAGTGCAAACTTTTTCGCGACAACCAGGAAACAGGAGAACTTATTCTTGACAGCAATGACCTTGAACGCGAACGCGGAATTACAATACTTGCAAAAAATGTTTCGGTCCGATATAAAGACATCAAGATAAACATTATTGATACACCAGGTCACGCAGATTTCGGCGGCGAAGTTGAGCGTGTATTGAATATGGCTGATGGTGTTTTGCTTTTAGTCGATGCATTTGAAGGGCCCATGCCTCAAACCCGGTTCGTGTTGCAGAAGGCAATTCATCTTGGCAAGAAAGCGATTGTTGTTGTCAATAAAGTTGACAAACCAAATTGCAGACCGGACGAAACTCACGAAGAAGTTTTTGATCTGTTCTGTAAACTTGATGCGAATGAAGAGCAGTTGAATTTCCCTACTCTCTACGGATCATCTAAACATGGCTGGATGAGTCTTGACTGGACTAAACCTTCCAATGATTTAACTCCGCTTCTTGATACAATTATTGAAACTGTTCCGGCTGCGCCGAAACTTGAGGGAACCCCTCAGATGCAAATCACTTCGATTGATTACAGCAGTTACACCGGAAGAATAGCTATTGGAAGATTATTGCGCGGAGAACTGAATGTTAATCAGCAAATCAGTTTAGTGAAGCGCGATGGACAAATTCAGAAATCAAAAATCAAAGAGCTTTACACATTCGAAGGTCTCGGAAAAGCAAAAGCAGAAAAAGTTGAAGCCGGAGATATATGCGCAGTTTCGGGAATAGAAAATTTTGATATCGGTGATACGATTGCTGATCTTGAAAACCCGGAAGGCCTGCCGGCCATTAGTATAGAAGAGCCAACTATGAGTATGCTCTTTACAATCAACAATTCTCCATTCTTTGGAAAGGAAGGGAAATATGTTACCTCGCGACACCTGCGTGAGCGGTTAGAAAAAGAATTGGAAAAAAATCTGGCCATGCGAATGCTTGATACTGATTCTCCCGATTCCATGCTGATTTACGGAAGAGGAATTCTTCATCTCGCCATTCTTATTGAAACCATGAGACGCGAAGGTTTCGAATTACAGGTTGGTCAACCACAGGTAATCATCAAAGAAATAAACGGACAAAAGTGTGAACCAATAGAATCGCTTACGGTAGATACAACAAAAGAAACAGCAGGCCGCGTGATTGAATATGTAACCTCGCGCAAAGGCGAAATGACTGTGATGGAACCGAAAGGCGATTACCAGCATCTTGAATTCCTCATTCCAAGTCGCGGTTTGGTTGGATTAAGAAATGCATTACTTACATCTACCGCAGGCGAAGCAATTATTGCACACCGGTTTGTTGCTTATGAACCCTGGCGCGGAAATATTCCCGGAAGAAATATGGGTGTACTGATATCAATGGAAAAAGGTCAGGCAACTGGTTATGCAATAGATCGGCTCAGCGACCGTGGTTCATACTTTGTAGATCCGGGTGAAGAGGTTTATGCCGGACAAATTATTGGCGAACATATTAGGCCAAGTGATTTAGTTATAAATGTAACGAAGGCTAAACATCTGACGAATATGAGGGCAAGCGGAACAGATGCTGCGTTGAAAATTGTTCCCAAAATTCAGTTTTCATTAGAGGAAGCGCTTGAATATATTCAGGATGATGAATATGTAGAAGCAACTCCAAAGAGTTTGCGCATGCGCAAAATTGTTCTTGATCAAAATGAACGGGAACGATTGAAAAAACAAGAGAATGCTTTAGCAGAAAGCTGAGAATAGAAAATAAAGTTTAGAGAAAAAGGAAGCTTAACTGCTTACTCTCTCATAAACAAGAAAAGAATAAGCATATTTATTCTTTTCATCAGGTAAATGTTTTTCGTTTGAAACCTCTTTCCAGTCAACAAGATTAAGCGCAGGAAAAAGTGTATCACCTTCAAATGACTGGTGAATTCGGGTGAGATAAATTCTGTCAGCCCACACTATTGCCTGAATAAAAATATCGCCTCCGCCTATGATGAAACACTCTTCTTCATTTGCATTATTTGCAACATCAATTGCATGCTGAAGATCATTAACAACCCAGCAACCTTCCACCGCGAAATCTTCCTGCCGTGTGATGATGATGTTGGTTCTGTTCGGAAGTGGTTTACCCAGCGCTTCATATGTCTTTCTTCCCATAATAACACAATGACCTGAAGTCATTCGTTTAAAATATTTCATATCTCCGGGAAGATGCCATGGCAACTTATTGTCTTTCCCTATCACATCATTTTGCGCAGCCGCAACGATCATAGAAACTATCATACTGCAACAGGAGCTTTAATAGGTGGATGAGGATTGTAATTCATTAACTGAAAATCTTCGAACTTGAAATCGAAAATGTTTTTAACTTCAGGGTTCAGTTTCATTTGAGGGAGCGGACGAAAATCTCTCGACAACAATTCATTCACTTGTTCTAAATGATTAGAGTAAAGATGTGCATCACCAAAAGTGTGGATGAAATCTCCGGGCTCAAGTTCACACACCTGTGCAACCATGAGCAACAGCAATGCATAAGAAGCAATGTTGAAAGGCACTCCGAGAAAAACATCAGCACTGCGCTGATATAACTGGCAACTGAGTTTTCCGTTCGCTACATAAAACTGAAACAGTGAGTGGCACGGAGGCAATTTCATTTTATCAATGTCCGCTACATTCCATGCGCTCACAATCAATCGGCGTGAGTCTGGATTTTTTTTGATGGAAGAAATGAGTTGCGAAATCTGATC
>DMRR01000227.1:0-549 GCA_003455275.1 Bacteroidota bacterium
GATGAAGTAAATTGATTTAATTTCAGAGAGGGTTTTCAATTTTTATTTCTCAGAATATTTTGTTAAAAATTCTTCAGGTGAAATATTGCATTGCTTTAAAACACTCCTTTCCGTTCCTTCAGATAATTCTTTGTGGTCAGGAACAACGCAGCCAATTTCTCCTCCCTCAATTTTCCTTTTCAAAATCATGTGACTTCCTTTCTGCCTGCTAAAAACGAACCCAAACAGGGAAAGAATTTTTATAAATTCCCTTCCTGACATACGAGGCAACTTGGGCATTATGCTGCGATATTGAAAGTAGTAATGAAGGTTGGCTGACTAACTTTCAAAGGAAACTCTTCAAGATATAATTCAGTTGCTTCCTTAAGATTTTCTAAAGCTTCATCAATAGTTTTTCCCTGACTAACAGTTCCGATTTCCACACAATTAGCCACATAATATTCCTCTTCTTTATGAATAGTTGCGGTGAAAGTTGATTGATTCATTTTATGATTTTTAAGAATGTAAAAGTAATCATTCTATCAACCTCATCAACTCATCACAAATCCT
>DMRR01000227.1:854-4375 GCA_003455275.1 Bacteroidota bacterium
TCTGCCTCGGCAACTGAGAGTGTGAGAATATTTTTTTTCAGTTCAGCAATCTGAGATTCGTCTTTCAGCAGAGAGAGTGAAGTGTCAACTAATTTTTCTCCCGCTTCTGTATCGCGCACAAGCAAAGCTGCGCTTTTATTCACGAGAGCCATTGCATTTTTTGTTTGATGATCTTCCGCCACATTGGGAGAAGGAACAAGCACCGCCGGTTTTCCCAACACACACAACTCTGAAATACTCAGCGCTCCGGCGCGACTGATAACAATATCCGCCGCAGCATAAGCCATATCCATCTTCTGAATAAAATCAAAAACTTTCACGCCTGAATTTTCTGTTGCACTCTTTTTTGCTCTCTCGAAAAAATATTTTCCGGTTTGCCATATCAATTGAATGTTCTCCTTCTGAAACTGAGAAAGTTTTTTTTCAATTGCTTCGTTGATAGTTCGTGCTCCTAAACTTCCGCCAATCACAAGCACCGTTTTTTTCTCCGGTGAAAGTTGAAAGAAACTCAGCGCTTCTTCTCTGGTTCGCGATTGCTTCGTCAAATCTTTCCGAACAGGGTTTCCGGTAAGGATAATTTTTTCCGGAGGAAAAAATTTTTCCATTCCGCTGTAAGCCACACAGATTTTTTTTGCTCGGCGCGCCAAAATTTTATTGGTGATTCCCGCAAAAGAATTCTGCTCCTGAATCAAAGTTGGAATTCCGCGAAGTGCCGCAGCAAACAAAACCGGACCACTTGCATAACCGCCAACACCAACAACCACATCCGGTTTAAATGATTTCAAAATGGAAGATGCTTTGCGCAAACTCTTCAGCACTTTGAACGGAAGAAGAAAATTTTTCGGATCAAGTTTCCGCTGCAATCCAGCAATGGGAAGCCCGATAATTTTGTATCCTGTATTCGGAACTTTCTCCATTTCCATTCTTCCTTCCGCTCCGATGAAAAGAATTTCTGCTTCCTCACCAAGGCGATTCTTCACCGCATTTGCAATTGCAACCGCTGGGAAAATATGTCCGCCTGTTCCGCCGCCGCTGATGATCAGTTTCATGATAAAGTCAAAAGTGAAAGGTGCAAAGTGAATTCATCGAATCAATTATCAAGACACAATTACCAAGAAGTGAAATATCTTTTCTTGAATTATCAATTATCCATTGTCAATTGCTTCCTCAACTCCTTTTTCATTCTGCTCTACATACCGGCTCACGCTGAGAATAATTCCTATTGCCAAACTCGTAAACCAAATTGAAGTCCCTCCCATACTCACGAGTGGAAGCGTGACACCTGTTACAGGAAGAAGATTGGTGACCACGGCCATGTTTATCATCGCTTGTATCACGAGAGCGAAACTCAATCCCACAGCGAGGAAGGCACCGAATGCTCCCGGACATTTGGCAAACAATCGAACACACCGATATAAAAACAAGAGATAGATTGCAATTAAAACGAATCCGCCAAACAATCCATATTCTTCAAGGACAATTGCAAAGATGTAATCGCTGTAAGGACTCGGCAGAAAATTCCGTTGCGTGCTCATTCCCGGTCCTTTACCAAAAACTCCGCCCTGAGCAATTGCAATTTTCGCCTGTTGTACCTGGTAGCTTCCTTTCGGGTCTTGTGAAAAGTTTTCAATACGAGATTGCCAGGTATAAACTCTTGCTTTGAACGGTGTGTTGAGTGCAATGATGATAATCAATCCGAGCATGACAATTCCTCCACCCATCATCATGAAGATATATTTCATATTCATGCGGCCGATGAACATCAGCAGAGTGCAGGTTGCAAAAAGAATTGCTGCAGTAGAAAGATTGGAAGGAGCAATAAGCGCACAAGTGATTACCGGCGGAAGCATCACCGGAAGAAATCCTTTCCGGAAATCTTTTATCGTCTCTTGTTTTTTTGAGAGCACGCGTGCCATATACATGATGAGCGCAAGCTTTGCGAGGTCGCTGGTTTGAAACGACATATTGATGAGCGGAATCGTGAGCCAGCGTTTTGCATCATTGATTTCAACGCCGAACAAAAGTGTGTATAGCAAGAGTGGAATTGATGCGAGCCAGAAGAACAAAGCAATGCGCGAATAGTATTTGTAATTCATCAGGTGCGCCAGATACATAAGGAACAAACCGAACGCGAAAATGCCGAGATGCTTGATGAGATAATATTCAGTGTTGCCATCCTGATACTTGAAGGCAAGTGAACCCGTGCTCGAATAAACCGCGAGCATCGAAATCACAGTGAGAATAATTACGATGAGCCAGATGTATCGGTCACCTTTTGTGCGGTTGAAAATTGCTTCCATGAGTTACAAAAGTTATTTGTTGATCGTTATCAGTTATTTGTAAGATTCAGTTGAATAACATGAATTCAAAAATCAAAATCAGCAGTGCATAAAATCACTGAGAGAAAAGATTATTGTCAACAGAAAAAAAATTTCTGTAGCAAAGGCACAATGAAATTTCATTTACTAATAACAGATAACGATTAACTAATAACTATTCAGGAAGCGCACGCACCACTTGCTTGAACCGATGTCCGCGCTCTTCGTAGTTTTCAAACAAATCGAAACTCGCACACGCAGGAGAAAGCAGCACCACATCACCTGAGTTTGAAAAATGCGCCGCCGAGCGAACCGCATCTTCCATGCTTTCGGTGTTCACAATGAGGTCAACAACTTTTGAAAATGCTTCGTGGATTTTGCGGTTGTCTTTTCCGAGACAAACAATTGCTTTCACTTTCTCGCGAACGAGATCAGTAATTTTTGTGTAGTCGTTTCCTTTATCAATTCCGCCTGCAATCCAAACCACGGGCTGGTCCATGCTTTCAAGTGCATACCAAACAGAATTCACATTGGTTGCTTTTGAATCGTTGATGTAGAGCACGCCGCGCTTTATCGCGGTTTCTTCAAGACGGTGCTCAAGTGAGCGGAAGCTCGACATGCTTTCTCTGATACTGTCGTTATTCAGGTTAAGAGCTGAGGCAGCAAGCCCTGCGGCCATTGCGTTTTGTGCATTGTGAGCACCACGGATGTTGAGTTGGTTAAGGTTCATGGTAAAAGTGTTTTGATTGTGTTTTATGAAAAGTTTGTTTGAGTTGAGCCAGGCGCCTTCTTCGAAAGGCTGCGTGAGTGAAAAGGGTAGCAGGTGAGCGCTTGTTTTCTTTTTACTTAATCCAGTTTGCACATAGTAACTATCGTACCCATAGATAAAGTAGTCATTATGAGCAAGGTTTGAGATTAACCTGAACTTACTCTCTGCATATCCATCCATTTTATAGTCATAGCGGTCCAGATGATTCTCTGAAATATTCAGGATCATAGCGATGTACGGATGGAAATCATAACAGTCGTCCAACTGAAAACTGCTGATTTCTAAAACATAGTAAGCCGCATCGCGCTCGGCAATTTGTTTCGCAAAACTGATTCCGATGTTTCCTACCAAAGCTGCGTCTAATCCGGCTTCTGTAAGAATGTGATGCGTGAGCGAAGTAGTGGTTGTTTTTCCGTTGGTGCCTGTGATGGCTA
>DMRR01000227.1:4766-5352 GCA_003455275.1 Bacteroidota bacterium
GTTGCTTTCAGAATTTTTTCTTCCGTATGTCCGCCTTCTTCGAATTGAATTTGGTTCTCTATTAAAACCTTCTTGTACTTGTCTTTTATGATTCCTTTATCAGAAACAAAAACATCGTATCCGTTCTTCATTGCAAGAATTGCGGCTCCTACCCCACTCTCTTGTGCACCTAATATGACAATGTATGGTTGCAATTTTCTTATCGGAGTTTTAAGGTGATGATGGTGAGAACAGCGAGCATGATTCCTACAATCCAGAACCGTGTTACAATTTTTGGTTCAGGATAATTGAGCTTCTGATAGTGGTGATGCAGGGGCGACATTTTAAAAATTCTTCTGCCCTCTCCGTATTTCTTCTTTGTGTATTTGAAATAAGAAACCTGAATGATGACAGAAAGATTTTCTACCAGAAAAATTCCGCAGAGAATCGGAATCAATAATTCCTTGCGAAGAATAAGTGCAAGTGTTCCGATGATTCCGCCGAGCGCAAGCGAGCCAGTGTCGCCCATGAAAACCTGCGCGGGATAAGTGTTATACCACAAAAAACCAATGCACGCACCAATGAGCGCCGCAAGAAAAATTACCAG
>DMRR01000227.1:5699-10488 GCA_003455275.1 Bacteroidota bacterium
CTCACATAGGCGAACACACCAAGCGTAGCGCCGATGATTGCGCTGGAACCCGCTGCCAGGCCATCTATTCCGTCAGTGATATTTGCCCCGTTTGAAACTGCTGTGATAATGAAAATCACTACCAACATGTAAAGCACCCAGGTATATTGGTCCAATCCGCTATTGATCCAGGTGAGAAGTTTTGAATAATTGAATTCATGATTCTTCACAAATGGAATAGTGGTGATGGGCGAATGCACATCAACGAAATGTGCGGAGACAGAACTGTCGCGGTCAGCAGGATTTCCGAACTCTGTCATATCAATTCTCTCATGCGGGTTCACTTTCACAATTTCACGGCGCACAGTAACTGCATCTGAAAAATTCAGAATAGAACCAATCACTAAACCAAGAATCACCTGGCCTACAACTTTAAATTTTCCGGCTAGTCCTCTCTTATCCTTTTTGAAAACTTTGATGTAATCATCTAATCCTCCAATGAAACCAAGCCACACTGTGCAGAGCAGCATGATAATGATGTATACATTTTGCAGTTTGGCAAAAAGCAATGTAGGAATCAGAATTGCGGCGAGAATGATGAGCCCGCCCATTGTGGGTGTGCCTTGTTTTTTCAGCTGACCTTCCAATCCGAGATCGCGAATGGTTTCACCAATTTGTTGCTTCTGCAAAAAGCGAATCAATGTTTTGCCAATAAGAAGCGAAATGACAAGTGAAGTAATAATGGCGAATGCTGCACGGAAAGAGATGTATTGAAACACCCCTGCGCCTGGAAAATTGAAATGATGATTTAAATATTCAAAGAGGTAGTAAAGCATTATTTCAATTGTGATTTAAAAGTTTCACTCAAAATTTCTTTGTCATCGAATGGAAGTTTCACTCCCTTTATTTCCTGATATTTTTCATGCCCTTTTCCTGCCAGCAGAATAATATCTCCGTTGTGTGCGAGTGATACTGCGGTTTTTATAGCTTCTCTTCTGTCAGAAATAGAAAGAACACTCGGAATTTGCTGAACAGGAATACCGCTTTTCATTTCATCAAGAATTGCATTCGGGTCTTCACTGCGGGGATTATCAGAAGTAAGAATCACTTTATCACTCAGGTTTGCAGCCACCTGTGCCATCATCGGGCGCTTGCCACTATCGCGGTCGCCGCCGCAGCCAACAATTGTGAGTATGCGTTCATTATTTGTTCGGATACTGCGCAGCGTAGACAAAACTTTTTCGAGTGCATCAGGCGTGTGTGCGTAGTCAACCACACCTATGATTTTCATTTTATCCGAAATGATATAGTCAAATCTTCCTTCAGCCGGTTGAAGTGCGCTGAGAGCTGTGAGCACTTTCATCTTTTCTTCTCCAAGAAGCATCGCGGCAGCATAAATTGAGAGAAGGTTGTATGCATTGAATTCGCCAACGAGATGAGTTGATACATCTGTGTTGTCTACATTCAGCATTAAACCATTGAAAGAGTTTTCTAAAATCTTAGCAGTGAAATCAGCAGAGGCAGATAAGCTGTATGAATATTTTTTCGCCTTCGTATTTTGAAACATTACCATTCCATGCTTATCATCAATGTTGGTGAGTGCGAATCCGTCTGAAGAAAGATTGTCGAACAGTTTCTTTTTCGCGGTTATATAATTTTCGAAAGTTTTGTGATAATCAAGATGGTCACGAGTAATGTTGGTGAAAATGGCGCCTTCTAACCTGAGGCCACTCATTCTGTTTTGTTCAATCGCGTGCGAGCTTGCTTCCATAAAGCAATGCGTGCATCCTGCAAAAATCATATCCCGCATTAGCCTGTTGAGTTGAATAGAATCAGGCGTAGTATGAGTGGAAGGAATTACTGAATCATTGATTCGGTTTTCAACGGTAGAAATTAATCCGCACGGATGACCAAGCGATTGAAATAATCGGAATAAGAGCGTTGCAACAGTTGTCTTTCCGTTTGTACCGGTAACGGCAACTACTTTTAATTTTGAACTAGGCTGATCGTAATAGTTATCCGCAATGATTCCCAGCGCGACAGATGAGTCCGGAACTTTCAGATAAGTAATTCCTTCTTTAATGTCCCGAGGAAATTTTTCGCAAACAATTGCAATTGCACCCTGATGAATTGACTGATCAATAAATTTATGCCCATCTGAAACTGTCCCTTTCACAGCTATGAAAAGTGTTCCTTCTTTCACTGCTCTTGAATCAAATGTGAGGTCGAGAATATGGGTGGCGGTATCGCCCTTCACTTCCTGAAGGTTGACGCGATAGAGTATGTCCGATAATTTTTTCAAGAGCCGAGCGTGATGGAAATAATTTGACCTTTTAAAAATTTTGTACCAGCTGTGAGTGATTGTGTTTTCACCACACCGGTTCCTTGTACCACCACCTTCAATCCGCTGCTTTCAAGCAGATAAATTGCGTCGCGCAGTCCCATACCTATTACATCAGGAACAGTTCCCTGTTGTATTGTTTCATTCATTGATGCAAGCTGAACTCCTTGCTGGATGCCGGTTTGCTGCCACCAGGTTCCATTATCATCTCCGGTAAATGGAATATTGAGTGAATGAAACAAATACTGTAAGTCAGAGCTAAAACCACTCTTCACAATCGGAAGAGTTGGATTGTATTGTGTTGTATCATGTTCAACCGAAGGATGAATATTCAGGTTTGTTGAAAAAATATTGTCGGCAATTTCCTTAAAAACCGGACCAGCAACAGCGGAACCATAATACACTCCGTTTGAAGGAGCATTTACAATCACACATACTGAGTATATCGGATTTTCCGCAGGGAAGTATCCGTAAAATGAAGATTGATAAACTTTGTTCGCATAACCTCCGCCATCATTTGTTATCTGTGCTGTTCCGGTTTTTCCTGCACAGCTGTAATATGGATTCAAGAGATTGTGAGCAGTTCCTTCGAGCACAACATCTTCGAGTAATTGTTTTACCGAAGCAAGAGTGGCATCGCTGCAAATTTTCGGATTAATAACTAACGGTTCATATTCTTTAACTGTGTTTCCAAATTCCTTGACCGATTGAATGATATATGGTTTCACCATTACACCATTATTTGCAACAGCATTGTAAAAAGTGAGCAACCTGATGGGTGTAATGTTCAACTCATAGCCTACGCTCATCCACGGTAGCGACACACGGCTCCAGAGTTTGTCATTAGTGTTTTTAATGTATGGTACCCTTTCGCCCGGAATATCTACACCTACCGGCTGATCAAGCTCCCAGCTTCGTAAGTGTTGCAAATATTTTTCGGGTTGCTTGAAATAATTGTTGTAAACAAGTTTAGATACACCAACATTGGAAGAAATGGCAAAACACTTTTTTACTGTAACTCTTGATTCGCCATGATCTTCGGCATCTTTCATCGTTTGATTGAAATACATTTTGCGACCATGTTCTGTATCAATCGTGTCAGAAAGTTTTACATAACCATCTTCAAGCAGCGCCATCATTGATGCGAGCTTGAAGGTGGAACCCGGTTCGTGTGCCTCACCAAGCGCGTAATTATATTTTTCCCAATATGAACTATCCCTGCTTCTTCCAAGATTTGCAATCGCTTTGATGGCTCCGGTTTTTACTTCCATTACTATCACACATCCATGGTCTGCATTATTTTTCAGAAGTGTTTTTAACAATGCATTTTCGGCTACATCCTGAATTCCTACATCAATAGTTGTTATAATATCTTTTCCGTTTTGCGGGTCTATTTCGTTTTCATCATTCACGGGCATCCAGTTGCCTCCTGAAATTTTTTGTTCGAGTTTTTGTCCGGGAATTCCGCTGAGAACGCTGTCAAACCGGGCTTCCAGGCCCACTGGTTTTGCACCGTTTTTCCGAACATACCCTATCGTGCGATTCGCAAGTTCTTTATACGGATAGTAGCGAGTGTTCATCTGTTTCACAATAAGCCCGCCCTTGTATTGCCCTTCTTTAAAAATTGAAAATTCTTTCAGCTTGATAAGTTGGGTGTATGAAATATCTTTCTTAAGCAGATGGTAACGCTCGCGGTTATTTCTTGCATTGGTTAATTCATAACGGTAATCTGAAGCTGTTTTATCTCCAAAAAGATTTGCAAGCGATTGCGAAAGTGAACCTACATTCTGATTAAAAAATTCGCTCGACAAACCTTCTGCATGACTATCGAAACGGATTTCGAACCGTGGAAGGGAAGTAGCGAGAAGATGCCCGTCACTCGAAAAAATATTTCCGCGGTCCGCTTCAATTGAAGAATAGCGTGTGGTTAAGCTGTCTGCAAGGCCTCGCCAGTATGCGCCTTCCATATGCTGTATGGAAAATATTTTCCAGAGAATAGCAAAAGAAAAAATCACCATTGCCGCGAAAGCAATTGTGATGCGTGAGTAGATGTCTTTTTTAATTCCCATTATTCACAACAATTTTTTTAGGTGGAACACGAAGAATCTGAATCCCTGTTTGATCGAGAATGCGAGCCACTTCAGACATTTTACTTGAATACTCCAGTTCGCTCTTGGAAGTAGTGAACTCCCAATTGAGTTTTTTCATTTCTTTCTCAATGCGCGCTGTTTCAATAATTGTTTTTTCAACCTGGTGTTCATTCCAGATATAGATGATTCCGATTACAGCGAGAAATAATATAAATGGAAGATTACGGACCATACCTTCATAGCTCACAAAATTTCCGATATCAAATAATCCCATGAATGATTTCTTTTTTCGGCGCGGCTTTTTCTCAGATGAAATTTGTTCTGAGGGGTTTTGCATTAGGGTGTTTTGTTCTTCTTTCATCCGTTAGTTTTTTATTGC
>DMRR01000002.1 GCA_003455275.1 Bacteroidota bacterium
TGAAGCAACGATTGTTGATGTGCTGCGGCAGATTGTTTCGCAAAATCTTCCCGGTTCCTGCACTGAAAAACTCACGAACAATGTTCCTTACTTCTATGGCAGAAAAAGAATTTGCCTGATTTGGCCCGCATCAATTAAGGGAGGAGGAATTAAGAAGGGTGTGCTCTTCGGTTTCAGAAAAGGCAAATTGCTTAATGATAAAAATCACTATCTCGATCATGGCAGAAACAAGCGCATCTTCTATAAAATTTTTCTTTCGCCGGAAGAAATAAATCAAAAAGAAATTGTGTTACTGCTGAAGGAAGCTGTGAGAGTTGATAGGACATTTAAGTAGAACATTGCATTACACAAATTATTTTCTTTGTTGCATCAATAGCTAAATGAATCCGGAAGAGAAAAATTTTCTTCGATCGTTTTTACAGAACAAAAAACTCCAAGCAGCAATTCTGTTTCTTCTTGCTGTTGGGATTTATTCCAACACTTTCACGCACGAGTATGTTTATGACGACATCATTGTGATTCAACAGAACGCAGTAGTGCAAAAAGGTTTTGCAGGCATTCCTGATTTACTCACGAAGGATAGTTTCTACGGATACAACCAAGGCAATAGTGATTTAACCGGAGGAAGATATCGTCCACTCTCACTTATCACATTCGCAATCGAGCACGAGTTGTTTGGAAACAACGCACCGTTTGAACACATCGTCAGCGTGCTGTTGTATGCGCTGTGTTGTGTGCTGTTGCTCTTTACACTTTACAAATTGCTGCCGAATCTTTCTCCTCTAATAATTTTTTGCGGAGCATTGTTGTTCACACTTCACCCCACACACACCGAAGTTGTAGCGAACATCAAGAGTCGCGACGAGATTCTTTGCTTGCTTTTCACACTGCTTACATTTTTTTTCTGGATGAAATTGCAATCGGAGAAAAAAATTCTCTACCTGATTTTTTCTCTCGCTTCATTTGCGCTGGCGCTACTTTCAAAAGAGCAGGCGATTCTGTTACTCGCGTGGTTGCCGCTCGCCTGGTGGCTGAATAAAGAATTCTCACTTAAAAAAATTTCACTCTCTCTCCTACCCTTTGCACTGGTTGCAACTGCATACTTATTCATTCGTGCATTCGTAGCAGGAACTGTCGGCGACAGAGTTTCAACCGACATCATGAACAATCCGTTTCTGCTTGCAACAGGTTCAGAAAAAATCGCAACCATATTTTATGTGATGCTTCTCTACTTCGTAAAAACATTTTATCCGTTCACGCTCTCGTATGATTACACCTACGGTGCCATCAGCTATCAAAGTTTCAGTTCGCCATTGGTTTTGATTTCTGTTTTGCTTTTCGTATCCATGATTTTCTGGATAGCAATTTCTGTTTTCAAAAAACAATATCACTCTCTGCTGATGCTCATTTGGCTCTTGCCCCTGATTCTTGTTTCAAATCTTTTTTTCAATGTGGGCGCGCCAATGGCAGATCGTTTTCTTTTCATGCCTTCAGTTGGACTGTGCGTGATGATTGCCGGAACGCTTACGATGATTTTCAAAAACAAAAATCAAATTGCGTTTGCAATTGTGCTTGCAATCTCTCTCTGCTTTTCAGCAATGACTTTCTCACGAAACTTTGATTGGAAAACAAACAAGTCACTCTTCGCTGCTGATGAACCAAAGGTTCCGAACAGCGTGAAAGCAACTCTGAATCTCGGAAGCATTTTGATGAGTGAAGCTGATACTTCTTCCAATCCTGAAATCAAAAATCAAAAACTTGCTGAAGCTTTTTCACTTTTCAAAAAAGGAATTTCCATTTACCCCACTGCCGATTTGTGCAATCACCTCGGTGCTTATTACAACATCAAAAACAATCCTGACAGCTCGGAATACTTCTACCGAAAATCTCTTTCCATCAAACCGGATTTCGCTATGGCGAAAAACAATTTGCTTCAGCTCTATCAAAAAACCGGAGTGAAATTTCATGATGAGAAAAAAGAGGATTCCGCTCTTTTTGTTTTCAGAAAACAAGTAGCACTCGATTCAACTTATGTCGACTCTTATAACAACATCGGAACAGTTTTTTTTTCTCAACAGAATTTTGATTCAGCTGAAAAATATTTTTTGAAAACACTTACACTTCAACCTGAACACAATTCTGCAAAATCAAATCTTGTGAACACTTACTTGAACCAAGGAAATATTTTCTTCTCGAAAAACAATTTAGATGATGCACTTGCTAAATATCAAACTGCACTGAAGCTTCAGTCAAACTTTGTGGATGCACTTGCCAACTGTGGAGTGATTTTTATGCAGAAGAAAAATTATTCAGAAGCGAAAAAATATTTTGAGTCAGCACTGCAATACAATCCGCAACATCAATTCTCGAGAGAGAGATTAACCCAATGCGAGAGTTTTCTTTCCGGGAAATAACATGTTAACTGAACCAATTCGCTCTTATTTCTATTCTCATATTTTTACCGCCCCGAAATTCTACGGGATAAACTTTAAAATTTTTTATCAATGATAGACGCACCTGCAAAACCAAAATCGAAATCAAAAAACACTCACGCTTTTCTTAAAGCACTAAAACTTAAACAAGTTTCTTCCGGCGCATGCACTGGCCTTGAATGGTTCAACACCAAGGGAGAAATTCTGAATTCATATTCTCCCGTTGATGGACAACTGATTGGTTCTGTAAAACAGGCAACCAAGCAAGACCTCGAAAAAGTTTTACAAACTGCTGAGAGCGCATTCAAACAATGGCGCGCAATTCCTGCTCCCAAGCGCGGAGAAATTGTCCGCCAGATGGGAAATGAACTTCGCAAATACAAGGAGCCGCTCGGTCAGCTCGTGAGTTATGAAATGGGAAAGAGTTTGCAGGAAGGTCTCGGTGAAGTGCAGGAGATGATTGACATCTGCGATTTTGCGGTTGGGCTTTCTCGCCAGTTATATGGACTGAGTATGCACAGCGAGCGCCCAAGCCACCGCATGTATGAGCAGTGGCATCCGCTCGGAATAGTTGGTGTGGTGACAGCGTTTAATTTCCCTGTTGCCGTGTGGAGTTGGAACGCAATGCTTGCGCTTGTTTGCGGCGATGTGGTTTTATGGAAACCGTCTTCTAAAACTCCCATCTGTGCCGTGGCTGTTCATCAGTTGATGGAAAATGTTTTAAGAGAAAATAAAATTCCGGAAGGAGTTATCACACTTGTTATTGGAAGCGGAAAAGAAGTGGGTGATGAAATTCTGAAAGACCATCGCGTGCAACTATTGTCAGCAACGGGTTCTACACGAGTGGGAAAACATGTAGCGAAAGTTGTGGGTGAGCGTTTCGGAAAAACAATTCTTGAACTCGGCGGCAACAACGCGATCATCATTTCTGAAAATGCAAATCTTGATTTAGCAATTCGTGCTGTTGCATTTGGTGCGGTTGGAACAGCAGGTCAGCGCTGCACTTCAACTCGCCGATTGATCATTCACGAAAAAATTTATAGCAAGGTGAAAGAAAAACTCACACAGGTTTATTCTCAACTCACCATCGGCGATCCGCTCGATACAAACAATCATGTCGGTCCGTTGATTGATACAGATGCAGTGCGACAGTTCTCCGATGCCATTCAGATTGCGCAAGAGCAGGGCGGAAAAGTTTTATTCGGCGGCGAAGTGATGAAAGGAAAAAAATATGAGAGCGGCTGTTATGTGCAGCCGTGCTTAGTTGAAGTGAAAGGAAATCTTCCGATTGTGAAGCAGGAAACTTTTGCTCCCATTCTTTACCTGATGAAATACAAAACGCTGGACGAAGCAATTCACTTACAGAATGATGTTCCGCAAGGATTATCGTCAGCAATCTTTACACAGAATTTGCAGGAAGCAGAAACATATTTATCTGCTGCAGGCAGCGATTGCGGAATTGCGAATGTGAACATCGGAACCAGCGGTGCTGAAATTGGCGGAGCATTCGGTGGTGAAAAAGAAACAGGCGGAGGAAGAGAAAGTGGCAGCGACAGTTGGAAACTCTACATGCGCCGTCAAACCAACACCATCAACTTCGGAAACTCATTGCCGCTTGCACAGGGGATTAAGTTTGATGTGTGATCGGATAGAATTTATTTTCAAATAACCCGTTTGAAAAAATTCATGTCAATTGATTAACAAAATTCTCCACCAGAACAGGATGAATAATATTTTAAGATCGAATATTTGATGACGACGATTAAGCTCGTCAAAAACTTAAATGTTAATATATTAAATAAATAAAAAAGCCTCAACAAAAGTTGAGGCTTTTTTGTGGGAGCTACTGGGATCGAACCAGTGACCCTCTGCTTGTAAGGCAGATGCTCTGAACCAGCTGAGCTAAGCTCCCTAAAGGGGAGCGCAAATGTAAACGCAGCTTTTATGTTTCCAAATCGTTATACAACATCACGAAATCAGTTGACTCTGAAATAAGTTTCAATTGCAATCGTTCAACTTCTTTGCATAAGAATCATGGAGTCTGCTGAAGTTGTAAAGCCCAAAAGAAAATTTCGCTTTCTGAAACTGTTCCTTAAAATTTTCGGAATCGGGATTCTTGTGCTTGTTCTATTTGGCATTGCAATCGGAATGTTTTTTGGCAATGACATTAAGCAATATGTGGTGAAGCAGATAAATAAGCAACTCGCTGTTGAAGTCAAGGTCAGCGGAGATATTGATTTTTCAGTACTCCGCAATTTCCCATATGCATCAGTCACTTTCAATGCAGTTGAAATTCGCGAGAGTTATACAGGCAGCAAGAGTAACTTATTGGAGACGGAAAAAATTTCGTTGTTGTTTAATATCCTGGATATCTGGCGAGGCAATTACACGCTTCAAAAAATTATTGTGGGTAAGGGGAAATTGAATATTATGATTAACAAGAAAGGAGAAGGCAACTATTTTATCTTTAAAAATGATTCCAGCTCATCTGATTCATCGCTTGCGGTAAACATTGATAAAATCGAGTTCAGCGATTTGCAAACCCGTTTTCTGGATGATGCCGACCAGCAGTTATATGTTTTCAATATTCACGATGGAACTCTGAGTGGAAAATTTGGAAGCGAATTATTGAAACTGAATCTGGATGCTTCTCTTCTATGTGAACACTTATATGTTTCCGATGATGACTATCTACGGAACAAGGAAGTGAGTTTGAAAACAGATTTAAATATTGATTTGAAAAGCAATGAGTATTCATTCGCTGATCTGGATGCCTCGGTTGAAAATTTCGCTTTCACTTCAGCTGGTAAAGTGAAACAGAAAAAAAATTCCACCTACATGGATCTGACTTTTGCAGGAAAACAAATTGGCATAGAATCATTTGCCGGAATTCTTCCTGAACAATATTCAAAATACCTGAAAGAATATTCTTCGAGCGGAAATCTCCTTCTCAACGGAAGAATCAAAGGAGACTATTCTTCAAAAAAAAATCCGGATGTAAGCTTCAGTTTTGAAGTGAAAGGTGCAACGATTTCTAATTCAAATATTGATTCCAAAATTGAGCGCGTGAATTTCAGTGCGCTCTATACAAACGGGTCCGGCAGAAAACTTTCCACCAGTCAGCTTGCAGTGAAAAATGCAGTAGCATATATCAATGGAAAGCAGGTTGATTTTGGATTGCAACTGCGGAATTTTATTTCACCATACATAGATGTTCAGCTAAATACAGTTTTGAACCTCGCTGAGATTTATCCTCTCTTTAAATTGGAGGAACTAAAGGATTGCAGCGGCGATTTGCATCTCAATAAATGTTTTTATTCCGGCCCTGTGAGTCAGCTTACTTCTTCTCCTGATTTCAAACTCATAAAATCAGGCGGTGAAATAATTCTTTCAAACGGAAAAATTAATTATAACGGAACAGAACTTACCGGAGTCAATGCTTCTTTCTCTCTTTCAAATGGAGATTTAAGAGTGATACAATTGAACGGAAAGACTGTGAATTCTGATGTTCAGATTTCAGGAACCTGTACCAACCTTCTTCCATATGTGTTTAACATATCGAATAATAAAAATTCTTCTTTCAAAATCGGGATTGATTTGACTGCAAATGCCAGTACTCTCGATGTGAATGATTTTAATAACGAAGTCACTTCATCTTCAAAAACAGAAAGCGGCAGCAATGCAGTTGCTGGCTTGCTTGAAATGATATCCGGCTCTGTAAAATTCAATATCGGTCAGTTTAATAATGACAGATTCAATGCAAATAATTTCAGAGGAACGCTCGTGTGCAAAGACAATTCAGTTTTTTTCAATAACATTTCGCTCAATGCTGAAAAAGGTAAAGCCACAATTAATGCACAAATGAATTTTGCTGACTGGAACCATGTAACACTTGATGGAACTTTTGCCTGTACCTCTGTTGACATCACTCAATTATTCTATGAATTTAATAACTGGGATCAACAGGAAATCACTGACAAGAATCTTAAAGGAACACTTAGTTCCAATTTTGTTTTGAAAGCCGCCTGGAAAGAAAAAGAATTTGATTACAGTAAACTGATGATCGTGGCTGATGTTACGGTTGACAAAGGAGAATTGAATAATTTCGAACCAATGAAAGCGCTTTCTTCATTCATCAAAATTTCAGAACTCGAAAACATCCGGTTCTCACAATTAAAAAATCAAATTGAAATCCGAAACAGCACCGTTTTCATTCCGACGATGAACATTTTTACAAATGCGCTCAATCTTGAACTCAGTGGTTCCCATACTTTCAACAATATGATTGATTATAAAATCAAATTGAACCTGCTTCAGCTGCTTTCAAATAAATTTAAATCGAAAAATAATTTTGACCCTGACGCGGTTGAACAGAGCACCGATGGTTTAATGAATTTGTATATCACAATGACCGGACCTGCCAGCGATCCGGTTATTAAGTACGACAAAAAATCAGTGAAAGAAAAAATCAAACAAGATGTTCAAACTGAAAAACAAAATTTACAAACTATTTTGCAACAGGAGTTTAACAAACAGGAACAACAGCAGGATGAAATAAAAGACTGGAAGGCGCCTGATCATTATGAGGAATTACAATTCGATTCCACCACATTGCAAGAAATAGATTTCGGTTCTGATACAGGCGAAGAAGAACCGACTTCCATAACCAAACAGAAACAACAGAAGGCGTTCGAAGATTTTAAAAACAGTTTGAAGAAGAAACCTAAATGAACAACTACAGTGCAACTCAATATTGGAAAGTGATTTTGATTTCATCACTCATGCTTATTGTAGTTGCCACTATTTTATATTCCAATTTTCTGGCTGACAAACTCGCAACTGAAGAAAGAAAAAAAGTGGAGTTGATTGCGAATGTTTACAAAAAACTTAATAATGCAAGCGACAACCTTGATATCAGTTTTATGTTCGAAATCATTTCTTCGAACGCAACCGTTCCACTGATTCTGGCCGATGAAACCGGAAAGGTGTTAGGATACAAAAACCTGGATTCTGCTCTTGCGGTTAATGACAAATCCTATCTTCCGGCTGAATTAGTGAAAATGAAAAAAGCAAAAGAGCCTATTCCAATTGTGTTCTCTGCTAACTCGCGCAACTACATTTATTATGATGACAGTTATCTGCTTAAGCAACTGATTTATTTTCCTTATATACAATCCTCCATCATACTAGTGTTTATAGTCATAGCCTACTTCGCACTGAGCAGTGCAAGGCGCGCCGAACAAAACCGTGTGTGGGTGGGAATGGCAAAGGAAACAGCGCATCAATTAGGTACTCCATTATCATCACTCACTGCCTGGGTTGATTATTTGGAAAACAGTTTGCCCCAGCCTTATAAAGACAATATTGTACCCGAACTAAGCAAGGATGTGCAAAGGCTTGAAACTATTACAAACCGTTTTAGCAAAATCGGAAGTCAGCCAACTTTGAACGAAGAAAATCTTTTAACTGTCATTGAAACAATGGTTGATTACATCAGGCAGCGTGCATCAGGTAAAGTTGAGTTTACTGTTCATCAGCCCGAAGGAACAAATATTACTGCCACCATTTCGGTTCCGCTTTTTGACTGGGTGCTCGAAAATCTTTTGAAGAATGCGTTGGATGCAATGGATGGCAGCGGAAGAATTGATATTTATATAAATCAGCAGGGAGATCACCCCTATATAGATGTAAAAGATACCGGAAAAGGAATTCCATCTTCGAAATTTAAGACTGTGTTTGCGCCGGGTTTTAGCACCAAGCAGCGCGGATGGGGCCTTGGACTTTCTCTAAGCAAACGGATCATTGAAAATTATCACAACGGAAAAATTTTTGTTAAAGAATCTGTTCTTGGAAAAGGAACCACTTTCAGAATTATTCTGAATAAAAAATAAATCAGGATTATTGATTTATGATTTGGAAATATTGAGTATGAGTTTTACATGAAAACATTTCCAAAAAAGAAATTTTGAATATGATGATTGAATTTAAAACGATTGCTAAAAAATTGGTGAGAAGGGCGAAAAAACCGGCTGGACCTATGTAGAAATCTCTGCTAAGATTGCAGGGAAACTAAAGCCAGGCAACAAAAAATCTTTTCGTGTCAAGGGAAAAATAAATGATTTGACTATTGAAAAAACTGCTCTGCTTCCTATGGGAAAGGGAAATTTTATTCTTCCACTGAATTCAGAAATCAGAAAGAAAACAGGAATCAGGCAAGGCGAAACCGTGACACTTAAATTTGAAAAAGATCCAAATGAAATTGTACTCGACATTGATTTCATGGAATGCCTTGCCGAAGAAGAAACCGGAATGAAATATTTTCAATCTCTTCCCGGTTCACATCAGAAATATTTTTCAAAATGGATTCAAAGCGCCAAAACAGATGAAACCAAGGCAAAGCGAATTGCAAAGGCTGTGAATGCACTTGCGCGGAAAATGAATTTCAATCTGATGCTGCGCGAGAAAGATTAGAGCCGGAATAATTTTTCAGCATTGCGGCTTGTGATGGCAGCTAATTCATCCTTGCTCATTTGTTTAACTTCACTTAAACGGGTCAATACAAAATCAATATATGCCGGCTCATTTCTTTTTCCGCGAAACGGTACCGGAGTTAGATAGGGAGCATCGGTTTCCAATACCAGATATTCCGGCGAAATATTTTTCAGCACGGTGTCGAGCCCTGATTTTTTGTATGTAAGAACTCCTCCGATTCCCATCAGGAATCCAAGGTCAATAATTTGTTGCGCCTGTTCTGAAGTTCCACCGAAGCAATGAAAAATTCCCTTAAGTTTTCCGTCTTGCTCTGCTCGTATCAATTCAATGCAATCATCCGTTGCTTCACGCGAATGCAATATGATGGGCAGCTCAAGTTGCTTTGCCCAATTGCACTGCGTACGCAAAGCCTGCTTTTGCTGAGGTATAAAAGTTTTGTCCCAATAAAAATCAAGTCCGCACTCTCCCACTCCATAATATTTTATTTCAGAATTTTCGAATAACTCTTTCTCTGCAATTTCAAGTTCATCGGAGAAATTTTCCCTGACTGAACACGGATGCAAACCCATCATGGGCAAACACGATTGAGGAAATTTATGATTAAGACTTTTTACATCTTCTATTGAAGAGCTGTCAATATTCGGAAGCATAAAATATTTCACTCCCGCATTTTCGGCACGCTGCAGCATCTCTGATATGTCAGTTTTAAAATCTTCAAGATAAATGTGGGTGTGTGTGTCAATTATTTTCATCGTGGTAGAAAAGAAAATCAAATCTACTTTTATAAAAATAGTTTCAGACAAGAGGACGATTCAGAATTAGCCGTGAATATTCTTCGTTCAATTCAACTAATCCCGTTTCAGATTCAATTTACTTTTAGCAAAACAAAAAACATGAGTGCTCTTGATTCAGATTTTACAAAAAATTCTTTTCAAAGAAATAATTCTGCCGGCCCCAGTCTTTTGCCAACCATAATTCTGGGTGCGCTCTTTTTCATTTTTGGTTTTGTGACCTGGCTGAACGGAACCCTCATTCAGTATTTAAAAATAGCCTGCGAGCTGAATACTTACCAGGCATTGCTCGTGGCGTTTGCCTTTTATATTTCCTACTTTGTGATGGCGCTTCCATCTTCATGGATTTTGAAAAAGACCGGTTTCAAAAACGGAATGATGTTAGGATTATTAGTAATGGCTGCAGGTGCATTACTTTTTATTCCGGCTGCCAATTCGCGCACCTACGAAATTTTTCTGACCGGCTTGTTTGTTATTGGAACCGGGCTTTCCATTTTACAAACTGCATCTAATCCATATGTAACAATTGTTGGCCCGATAGAAAGTGCAGCAGCTCGAATCAGCATTATGGGAATATGTAATAAGGCAGCAGGAGTTCTTGCTCCAATAGTTCTTGGTGCAATTGTGTTGGCAGATGCAGATGCACTTACAGAAAAATTGAAAACAATGGATGCAGCATCCAAGGCAGTTCAATTGAATGAATTGGCTGCGCGTGTAGTGATGCCTTATTCAGTAATGGCCGGTGTGCTCGTTTTCCTTGCATTTATGATTCGGATGTCACCACTTCCCGAAATTGAATCAGAGCAAGAAGATGATGCATCTGGTTTTTTGTCTGAAAAAAATTCAATCCTTGAATATCCGAATCTGATACTTGGAGTGATTGCATTGTTTCTGTATGTAGGTGTTGAAGTAATGGCCGGTGATACCATTGGAACTTTCGGGACTTCGCAGGAAATTGCACTCTCAGAAACAAAATATTTTACATCATACACTTTAATCGCCATGGTGATTGGTTACATTCTGGGAATAATCACCATTCCAAAAATTATTAAACAACAAACGGCTCTCGCTATTTCCGCTTCAATTGGAATCTTGTTCAGCATATGTGCGCTTGTTACACATGGATACATTGCAGTTTTGTTCATTGCCTTGCTTGGTTTGGCTAATGCATTGATGTGGCCGGCCATTTGGCCTCTTGCCATTCATGGATTAGGAAAATTTACCAAGACTGGAAGCGCGATGCTTATCATGGCTATTGCCGGCGGAGCAACACTTCCATTGATATATGGTAAGCTGGCTGATGTTCAAAGCATAGGTCATCAAATGGCTTATTTCATTATGATTCCTTGCTATTTGTTCATTCTGTTTTATAGTGTGAAGGGATACTCTTATAAAAAATGGTAGGAAAATTTATATCTCAACTCAGGGATAAACTCTATCAGATAATGCCCTGAAAAAGTTGTAAGAAATTTCTCACTGAAGAAATAATTTTTCTTATTTTTCAAAAAATTATTTCTCATGAAAACGCTGAGATATTTATTTCTGTTAGCGATAGTTAGTTTCCCAATCATCACATCCGCTCAAAGCCTTGCCCCGCCTAAAATCTGGGATAAACGATTTGGAGGAAACTCGTATGAAAATATTTATTGCTTTTGTCCGCTCTCCGATGGAACATTTTTAGCCGGTGGAACAAGTTCATCGGATGCGGGTGGAGATAAAACACAAAACAACTGGGGCAAGTGGGATTACTGGATTGTAAAAATTGATGCACAGGGAAACAAAATCTGGGACAAGAGATACGGTTACACCTATGAAGAAACTCCGAACAGTATGATCCAACTGAGTAATGGAAAGATTCTTTTGGTTGGTTGGTCCAGCTCGCCTGCCGGTGGAGACAAAACTCAAAATCAGTTCGGAGGAAATTATGATCAGGATTTTTGGATTGT
>DMRR01000130.1 GCA_003455275.1 Bacteroidota bacterium
TTGCAGAAGCACCGCAGATGTAGGCATTGTTGATGCTGTAATCTAAGCGCTTGATTGTTTTACCATCAATATAAAGCACAATGCCTATGGCTGAAGCTGAAGGAATTTTGCCCTGCAATTGTTTCATCTCCATATAAGAGGTGTGTGGGCGCTTCATGTATTCCCACCATGGATAATCTTCTTCAAAACTCCAGGGCCACTTGTTTACATAGATTACATCGTCTCCATATTTTTCAAAACCCTGCTGAAGATTATTCTCCAGTGAATCAACAGAAGAAAAAATAGTGATGACACAAAAAATACCTATTGAAATTCCGAGTAGCGTGAGAAATGTACGCAGCTTGTTTTTCCATAGTTCATGCACTGCCGAAAAAAAGCTTTCTTCAAAAATGCGAAAGATCAACATGAGGCGAAAGTAAATGAACGCAACAGAAAATCTGCCGTCAAAAATTTCATCCTGTTAATTTTGCAGTATGATTGAAAACATTCCACTCTACATTCCATCAGTTTTTTTTGCAACCGTTCTACTCACTGTTTTCTTTTTTCTGAAGGCTTGCAATCAATCTAGAATTGTATTGATTATTCTGCTGGGATGGATAATTGTTCAGTCGGTTATTGGTTACAATAAAATTTACGCGGTCACAGATTCTTTTCCTCCAAGACTTATTTTCCTGATAGCTCCGCCGCTGTTCTTGATTATTTTTTTATTTATAAATGCTAAGGGCAGAAAATTTATTGACTCGCTGGATATTCAGTGGCTCACGCTTTTGCATTTTGTCCGTGTTCCGGTTGAAGCAACACTCTACTTGCTTTTCATGCAAAAATTAATTCCGCAAATCATGACTTTTGATGGAAACAATTTTGACATTATCTCGGGAATCTCAGCGCCGGCAATTGCTTTTTTTGGATTCATTCAGCCAACCTTAAACAAAAAAATTCTTATCCTCTGGAATATTATCTGCCTTGCCTTACTGATAAACATTGTAGTGACTGCAATTCTTAGCTTTCCTTTTCCATTTCAGCAGTTGGCATTCGATCAGCCAAATATTGGTTTGCTTTATTTTCCTTTTATGTTATTGCCGGGAGTAATAGTGCCGTTGGTTCTGTTCTCTCATCTCGTAACTATTCGTCAGTTACTGATTCGGAAATAGAATTCATATCTCAATTGTCTTTCTTCGGAATTCAAAATTTCTTCCGAGATAAACAGCTCTGACTTGCTCATCATTTGCAAGTTCTTCGGCAGTACCGCTGCGAAAAATTTTTCCTTCCACTAATAAGTATGCGCGGTCGGTGATGCTGAGTGTTTCCTGTACATTGTGGTCGGTGATCAGTATTCCAATGTTTTTAAATTTCAATCGCGCTACGATCCGCTGAATATCTTCAACCGCAATAGGATCAATACCGGCAAACGGCTCGTCAAGTAAAATAAATTTCGGATCAGTAGCAAGCGCCCTTGCTATTTCAGTTCTTCTTCTTTCGCCGCCACTTAATAAATCACCGCGACTTTTCCGGATATGATTTAATCCAAACTCTGCAATAAGTGAATTCATTTTCTCTTCGCGCACCTCACTTCTTTTTTCAGTCATCTCCAAAACAGCCATGATATTGTCTTCCACGCTTAGCTTACGGAATATGCTTGCTTCTTGTGGCAGATAACCGATGCCCAGTTGCGCTCGCTTATACATCGGCTGGTTTGTAATATCAGTATCGTCCAGAAAAATATGGCCGTCGTCTGCTTTAATCAATCCTACGGTCATGTAAAAAGTAGTGGTTTTGCCGGCGCCATTAGGTCCCAGCAAACCAACAATTTCTCCCTGATTCACCTGGACCGAAACATGGTCAACTACTTTTCGCCTGCGATATGTTTTTTCTAAATCTTCAGTTCTTAGTAGTGCCATAAAAATTCATTCTCTTTCTAAATTGGTTCACTTGCTATGATATCTCTGACATTCATTTCGATCGTCTTGATATTGTTCCACTCATTTTCTTCAAGCGTATAACAAATATCAATTGGAACTTTGCTTTTAACCAGGTCAAAATATTGATCACCGGAAAACGCAATTCCGTTCAGGCGATAAGGTGTATCTGTTTTCATAAGTGATAACTTAAGATGATTGACACCAACGATTCTTGAATGACCGGTATCAACCATTCTTTTAGAAACAAAAACCGGTTTCATATTATGAGGGCCGAATGGAGCAAACTGTTTTAGCACATCGTAAAAACGATTACTGATATCTGCAGGAGAAATTTCAGCATCAATTGTAATTTCGGGAACCAGCATTCGTTCGTCAATACTCTGCGACACCACTTCTTCAAATCGCTGTTTGAAAGCCTCCACATTTTCTTTTTTCAATGTAAGTCCGGCGGCAAACATGTGACCGCCAAATTGCTCAAGTAAATCGCTGCAGCTTTTGATTGCATTGTAAATATCATAACCTGCAACTGAGCGTGCAGAACCGGCGGCAACTCCGTTGCTCTCAGTTAAAATTATTGTTGGCCTGTAATAATGATCGAGCATGCGAGAAGCAACAATTCCAATTACTCCTTTGTGCCAGTGCGGCTGAAACAGAACTGTAGATTTTTTTTCCTGCTCTGAATCATCATTCAGCATTTGCAGCGCTTCATTGGTAATGGATTCATCTACTTCTTTTCGTGCCTTATTTTTTTCATTCAGTGTATCAGCATTGTTTTCGGCTTGCGTTGAGGTTTCTGATATCAGAAGCTTCACTGCGTTTCGTGCGTCGTCCATTCTGCCGGCTGCATTAATCCGCGGACCAAGTATGAAAACAATATCAGAAATATTCAGTTCGCGTTTCGCGTTTGAAGCTTTGATCAGCGCTTTCACACCTTCGCGTGGATTATTATTTAACTGTTGAAGCCCAAGAAATGCAAGCACCCTGTTTTCACCTGTTATCGGAACAATGTCAGATGCAATGCTGATGACAACCAGATCAAGTAAGGAATGCAATTCAGCTTCAGGTATTGAATGCGTGAGTGCAAAAGCCTGCATCAGCTTAAAACCGATTCCGCATCCGCTTAATTCTTTATAAGGATAATCGCAATCCACTCGTTTTGGATCAAGCACAGCTACAGCGGCAGGAATTTCTTCGCCCGGCAAGTGATGATCACAAATGATGAAGTCAATTCCTAAATTGTTTGCATATTCAATTTTATCCATGGCCTTAATGCCACAGTCCAGCGCAATGATGAGTTGGAATCCATTTGCCTTTGCCCAATCAATTCCCTGATGAGAAATTCCGTAACCTTCTATGTATCGATCCGGCAGGTAATAATTTAAATCGTTGTAATATTTTTTTAAAAAAGTATAAACGGTCGCAACACTTGTTGTTCCGTCAACATCATAATCTCCGTAGATAAGAATTTTTTCTTTCTGCTGCATGGCAGATTGTATACGGGCAATCGCTTTGTCCATGTCTTTCATCAGAAAGGGATCGTGAAGGTGTTTCCATTCCGGCCGAAAAAAATCTTTAGCCTCTGAAAATGTAGCGATGCTTCGCTGGGCCAGCAACTGACATAGCACAGGATGAATTTTCAGTACATCATTCAAATGTTTTGCAATTCCCTGATCAAATCCTTTTACAACCCAGCGTTTTTTCATTTAGAAGTTTCTAAAAATATTTTACTGTGAAAATAATTGTGGCTGAACGAAGCAACTGAAAATTTAGTCTGTTCATGATGCATGAATTTTTTTTGTCCATCGCCATGCTGTTTCAATCATTTCATCTAAACCTTTCAGTTTATTCCAGCCGAGTTTCTCTGATGCTTTCTTGTTGTCAGAATAAATTGATACAACATCGCCTGGCCTTCGCGGTCCTATTTTGTAATTAAGTTTCACGCCGGTAATTTTTTCAAAAGTATTAAGAACTTCAAGAACTGAATATCCTTTTCCGGTTCCGAGGTTCATGACTTCTGCATTCCAGTTTTTTTTCTGCTTGTCCGCAGATGGATTGTTCATCAGATACATAAGCGCCATAGTATGTGCTGCTGCGATGTCGCATACATGTATGTAATCGCGGATACAAGAGCCGTCCGGCGTCGGGTAATCATTACCATGAACGGTGAGCTGATTATTTTTTCCGATGGCAGAATTGCAAACAGCCGGAAAAAGATTTTGCGGAGCACCAATCGGCAATTCACCAATCTCTGCTGATGGATGAGCACCCACCGGATTGAAATAGCGAAGCATGATAAACCTTGTATCGGTTACAGGCGCCGAATCGAATATCATTTTCTCGCCTATTTGTTTGGTTCTTCCATAAGGTGATTCCGCTTCCGGAAGCGGTGTGTCTTCATCTACCGGAAGTGTTTTTACATTTCCATAAACTGAACACGAGGAAGAAAAAATAAAATATGGAACCGCAAATTCTTTTGCGCAATCCAGAATATTGATTTGTGAAATAAGGTTGTTCCGAAAGTATAGCAGCGGATGCCCGACTGATTCTCCAACAGATTTGTAAGCGGCGAAGTGAATGATGCCTTCAATCTTTTTATTCTCTTCAAAAACTTTTTTTACAGAATTGAGATCACACAGATCAACTTCATAATTCAGAATTTTTTTTCCGGTAATGGTTTCAATTCCACTCAATATTTTTTTATCAGAGCGTGAAAAGTTGTCGATGGAAATAATATCAAATCCTTTTAAAACCAAATCAACAATAGTGTGCGAACCGATATATCCGCAGCCGCCTGTGACAAGAATTTTTTTCACTTCAGAAATTTTTCCGGATTAAAAATTTCCTGATTTAATCACGCGCTTGATTCCTTCTTCAATCGGAAGTAGTTTTCTTCCGAGCAACTCCTTCATTTTTTCAATGTCTGGTTTGCGGCGGGTCATATCGCCTTCTGCGAGCGGAGGAAGGTTTACAATCTTCGATTTCGATTTCGTGATTTTGATTACCAGCTTTGCTAAATCTGCGATCGGGGTTTCAATATCATTGCCGATATTCACTACATCATTCAGAAATTTTCCGGTCTTGAAGGAATTATAAGTTGCATCAATGTTATCGTCGATGAAACAGAATGTCCGGGTTTGTTTTCCATTTCCGTAAAGGGTGATGTCTTCGTTCTTCAATGCAGCGCGAATGAATTTTGACATGACAAAATCAGTGCTCTGTTTAGGACCATAAGTATTGAAGAAGCGGAAGATTGTGTAATCCAATCCAAACTCTTTGTGATAAGATTTTAAAAATGATTCGCCCACATTTTTCACAATCGCATAAGGCAAACGGGAATTAAGCGGGGTGGTTTCTTCATTTTGCGGAAACTCTACCGGTTCTCCATAAACTTCAGATGAGGAAGAGAAGAATACTCTTTTCACTGCACTGTTTTTTGAAAGGTCGAGTACATTTTTTATTCCTGAAATATCTTCAAGTACCATCACCGGATTTGCTAAAGTTCTTTTTACACCAACCAGTGCAGCATAATGAAAAACATAATCGAAACTATGAGAGAGCATAACTTCTGAAATATCACGATGATTATTTACATCGCCTTTAATGAAGCGCCAGTTCTTATGTTTTGCAGAAGGCAGTTTGTCTTTAGAGCCGGTGATCAGATTATCGAAAAGAACGATGTAATTGTTTTTGTCCTGAACAAGCCTGTCTGCAAGACAACTTGGAATAAATCCTGCACCGCCTGTAATCAATATCTTATTCATCAGTTAATTTTTTTTCTGCTGAAAATTTTTTTATTGCTCCAATATATCCATCAGGTAATTTCCATATCCGCTTTTGAGCAAGGGTTCTGCAAGTTTTTTTAATTGGCCTGCATCAATAAAATTTTTGCGCCACGCTATTTCTTCTATGCAACCGACTTTTAATCCTTGTCTGCCTTCTATTACCTGAACAAATTGTGATGCCTGCATGAGTGAATCAAATGTGCCGGTATCGAGCCAGGCTGTGCCTCGGTCGAGTACAGCAACCTTGAGTTTATTTCGTTTCAAATATTCTTTATTGACATCAGTGATTTCATATTCACCTCTTGCACCTGGCTGAA
>DMRR01000014.1 GCA_003455275.1 Bacteroidota bacterium
AAATAAATTAAAAGACCAATCAGAAGCCAGATACCGAGTCGCATCCAGTTTGGCCACCCCAATCCAAATATCATTGCACCACAAATAAGCATTCCGGCAATGGGAACAACAGGAACCCAAGGAGTCTTAAACTGTCTTGGTAAATCAGGATTCTTCACTCTGAGAATCCAAACACCAGCGCATACAAGAATGAATGCGAACAAAGTTCCAATACTGGTCATGTCACCAACAATATCTCCAGGAACAAAGGCTGCAAACAATCCTACGAATACAAAGAAGAGCCAGTTACTCTTATAAGGAGTCCGGTAGCGTGGATGAACATCTGAGAATATTTTCGGAACCAATCCATCTCGACTCATGGAATAAAACACCCGGCTTTGTCCCATCAGCATCACAAGAATTACTGAAGAGAAACCGGCGAGAATAGCTACAGTCACAAACTTTGCGAGCCAACCATAACCGGACATATAGGTCGTGATGGCATAGGCGACAGATGCCTCTTTTCCTGCAGTTCTGAAATCTTCAACCGAGGCAATTCCAGTGAGTACCCATGAAAACAGAACATATAAAACAGTGCATATAGCAAGCGAACCAAGAATTCCAATCGGCATATCCTTCTTTGGATTTTTTGCTTCTTGACTAGCAGTACTCACAGCATCGAATCCAATAAAAGCAAAGAATACAACACCAGCTGCACCAAGTATTCCCATTATTCCTCCGAAGTTGTGATCTACTCCCTGTGAGTCGGTATAAATACTTGGCTCAGGAATATAATTAGCATGATTGGCAGGATTCATATAGCTCCATCCAAAGGCAATTACAAGAATTACAATCGTAACTTTTGTAATTACAATCAAACCATTTACAAAAGCACTTTCTCTCATTCCGCGAATGAGCAGAAGTGTGAGAATTAACAGAATAAAAAGAGCAGGAATATTCATGATGCCATGAACTCCGGCATCATTATGTTCAAAAGGAGAATGATACCACTCGTAAGGAATCTGAACATCAAAAAACTGTCCGAGAAATTTATTCAAATATTCACTCCAGGCAATGCCAACAGTTGCTGCACCTAAAGCATATTCAAGAACCAAATCCCAGCCAATAATCCATGCAATTAGTTCGCCCATTGTTGCATAAGAATAGGTATATGCACTACCTGCAATAGGAATCATGCTTGCAAATTCGGCATAACATAATCCTGCAAATGCGCAACCGATTCCCGCTACAATAAAACCAAGTGTAACAGAGGGTCCGGCATTGTTAGCGGCTGCAGCGGCAGTACGAACAAATAATCCGGCGCCAATAATTGCTCCGATGCCGAGTGCAATGAGTGCCCATTTTCCAAGGGTGCGTTTTAGATGATTGCCCTCACCTCCTGTGTTTTCTGAAGATTCAGAAACTAATGCCTCAATTGATTTTTTCTTGAACAGATTACTTGCCATTCAGTTTTTGTTTTATTTGATTTGAAATTTTCTTATCAGGTGTGAAAGATATATTAATAAATGAATTCACTCCTTTTTATTTTGAACAAGAAAAATAAATCACATTTGACTAAGAGGCTAAAGTCCGAAATTTCTTTTCGAATGATTTTGTTCTAACGGATTCACTAAATACTTAATAAGGAGATATCACTCAGTTTTATAACCCATAAAATTTGCTGTAGCAAGAAATTTATCGTCGAGCACATTCAGATTTTTAGCAGCGGAATTTGAAATTTTCATTATAACATTTTGATTCTCGGCTGTAGCCGGAAGCTTGCCAATAACCTTCACCTGCACACTACGGTTGTTCATCATATTTTTCAGAGTAATTACAGTTCCAACCGGTGCAGTTGGGTGAAGACAATAAAACTGTCCATCATCATTATTCGTCTTAGTCCAGGTCACAACTCCCTTCTCTGTCAAATAAACTAATTTCTCATTACTAGGTGTTGATTTATTGGATGAGGATGTTGCATTTGTTTTTGATGAGCTGTCTTCCGATGATTTATTCTGATTACCTGAAACAGTATTGCTCACAACAGTTGTTGTAGAGGTGGAAGAATTTTTTGATGTTGAATTGGTAACAGGTACTTTGTTTTCTGATGTGTTTGAAGTTTCATTTGTTGGCGATGTAGAAACAGGGTTTTTGTTTTCGTTTTTCGAATCAACCGAAGTGGAATTATTCGTTGTCACCTGACTTACAACCGTATTGTTTGCAGTTTGACCAGTTGTTGATGATGTTCCGTTCTCTTTCTTAACAGATGAATCAGATGTCGATGAATTGCTTTTCTTTTTCTTTCCATCTTTATCTCCATCATTGACCACTACATCCTTTTTGGTTTCAGATATTTTATTTTCAACCGAGTTTGATTCGTTCTTCTTAAGTGTTGAGTTTTGATCTGAACCAGTATTCGGTCCAGAATCTGATCCGGTATATCCTACAATTAATTTTTGACCAGCTTTGATATCATCATTTTTTAATTCATTATACATTCGGAGAGTTTCAACATTAGTATTCATCTTCTTCGAAATAGAATATAAAGTTTCTCCTTTTGATACGCTATATGTAACCGGAGCAAGAAATTGCGGCGGGCCAATTTTTACTTTATTGTAGTTAACTTCTTCCTTCATCATAGGAACTTTTATGAGCGCACCTTCTTTCAACTTATTATCTACAATTGATGGATTAATGTCAAGCAGTTTTGAAACAGTTGTATTATATCGCTGCGACAATCCATAAAGCGTCTCTCCTTTCTTGACTTTGTAATCCTGTGTTTGTCCCCAAACAGCAATAGGCAACATGAAGATCATCATCATCAGAACTCTTTTCATACTTTTGATTTCAATTTTTATGCGCACGAAACTATTTTCTCTTCAAAACTCCAGGCAAAAATTACTTCTGTTCTTATTCACGATTGCTTCCTTTCTGTGCTACTTAACTGTACACCATTTTGCATTTGCACAACAGGCATATCAGAAAAAAATTGTATACACTTTCGAATTAAAACAAGAGATCGCTCCTGCTGCTGCTCGCTTAGTGCATATTGCTTTAAATGAAGCTGAAGAGCAACACGCAGATGTGATCATTATGCAACTCAATACTTTCGGTGGTGCGCTTGATGCGGCTGATGAAATCCGAAACATTATTCTGAAAAGCAAAATACCGGTTTATGTTTTGATTGATGGCAATGCAGCTTCTGCCGGAGCGCTTATCTCGATTGCATGCAATAAGATTTATATGAAAAAGGGAAGTACACTTGGCGCTGCATCGGTGGTCAATCAAAATGGAGAGATAATGCCCGACAAGTATCAATCTTATATGCGTGGTATGATGCGCGCCACTGCCGAACAGCGTGGCCGTGATCCAAAGATTGCAGAAGGAATGGTTACACCAAATGCTTACCTTAAAGATATTGCTGACTCCGGAAAAATAATTACACTCACTTCAGATGAAGCAATACGATATCACTATTGCGATGGAGTTGCTGAGGATATTGTTTCGGTTTGTTCCATAGATGGAATTACGAATTATGAGCAAAAAAATCATGAACCATCCTTACTCGATTTAATTATCAGTTTCCTTCTTAATCCTATAGTGAATTCAATTTTGTTAATGATCATTATTGGCGGAATTTATTTTGAGTTTCAGCATCCTGGAATTGGGTTTCCTTTATTTGCCGGCCTAGGCGCTGCAATTCTTTATTTCGCTCCGCTTTATCTCGATGGTTTGGCTGCCAACTGGGAGATTCTTGTTTTTGTAATTGGGATAATCCTATTGATCACTGAAATATTTTTCATTCCCGGATTCGGTATCACGGGTGTTCTGGGAGTAATTTTTATTGTAACATCATTAGCACTTGCACTGATTGGAAATAATTTTTTTGATTTTTCCTATACTGGAGTTGATGCACTTTTACTCGCAGTATTAAGAGTCGGATTGATTTTGTTCTTCACCATTATATCAGCATTTTATTTCGGACCGAAAATATTTTCTACTTCATTAGGTAGAAAAGTTGTACTGACTTCAACTCTTGAAGATGCTAAAAGTTTTAGCACACCAATGCATGAGTTGCTTTCTCTTATTGGGAGAAAAGGAATTGCAAGAACTGATTTGCGCCCATCTGGAAATGTTGAAATTGATGGCAGGCGTTATGACTGCATAAGCGAAAATTCCTTTGTACACATTGGTGAAGAAGTAAGTGTCATTGAAGTGCGCGGAAATTATTTAGTCGTGAGAAAAAATTAATTTGAACAAATCACAATGAAATTTCTCGCCATCATTCCTGCCCGATTTGCATCAACCCGGTTACCTGGAAAGCCTCTTTCATTCATTCATGGCAAACCAATGATTCAACATGTTTATGAACGGGTGATTGAAAGCAACACAGTTGATAAAGTTATAGTTGCTACAGATGATGATCAGATTGTTGATGTGGTTTCAAAATTTGGCGGAGAATGTACTTTAACCTCTCCCCTTCACAATTCCGGAACAGAGCGCTGCGCTGAGGTCGCTTCGTTATTTATTAAAGAATATGATGTTGTAATTAATGTGCAGGGAGATGAACCATTTATTTCATTTGAACATTTTTCAATTCTAAAAAAAATATTTCTTACAGAAAATGATGTTCAGATTGCCTCACTGATCAAACGGATTACTACCAATGAAGAATTGAATAACCCGAATGTGGTGAAGGCATTAAAATCCGAAAAAGGGAATGCACTTTACTTCAGCCGAAGCGCAATTCCTTTTATTAGAAATACAGAAAAGCAGGATTGGCTTCATGGAAATACTTTTTACAAACACATTGGACTATACGGATACAGGATTGAAACTCTTTTGGATCTGATAAAACTTAATCCGACACCGCTCGAGCAGGCAGAATCTCTTGAACAATTGCGTTGGTTGGAGAATGGATATACAATCAAACTTGCTGAAACATCTTCTGAATCACTAAGCGTTGACACACCTGAAGATTTAGAGCGGGCAAATAAATTTTCAATTTAATTTTTTGTTTAATGAAAAATGTGCTTGAACTTTTTGCAAAATGCAAAGCAGTAATAATGGATGTTGACGGTGTATTGACTGATGGTTCTTTGCTGGTAAATGAAGATGGGAAGGAATTACGAGTCATGAATATTCGTGATGGATATGCCATTCAACTCGCGGCAAAAAGCGGAATTGAATTGTGCGTAATCAGCGGCGGAAATTCTGAAGGAGTTGAAACCCGGTTGAAGCGACTTGGGGTCCAGAGTATTTTTATGAAGGCTGTTAACAAAAAGGATATATATGAAAAGTGGATGAAAGAAAAAAAATTTCAATCATCAGAAATTCTTTTCATAGGCGACGACATGCCGGATTTAGAATTAATGCAACATGCCGGAATAAAATGTTGTCCGGCTGATGCAATTCATGAGTTGAAGGAAATTTGTAATTACATCTCTCCATTCGCCGGAGGAAGAGGTTGTGTTCGCGATATACTTGAAAAGATTTTGAAGCTAAATGGAAAGTGGATTTAGCTATTTTGGTTTTGAATTACTTTTTGCATTTCTTGATGAATCAAATCATTTGTAGCAATGATTTCTCTTACGAAAATATAATTTTCTTTTCCTGAAAAATCTGTCACCCTACCGCCTGCCTGCTGCACAATAAATGCTCCGGCAGCAACATCCCAAGCATTGAGATTGTACTCAAAAAATCCATCGAAGCGGCCACAGGCTGTGTATGCAAGATCTACAGCGGCGCTTCCGATTCTTCGAATGCCGCGCGTATTCTGCATAAAGTTTTCGAGAGCCTTCAAATATTTTGGAAGGTAATCATATTTTTCGTATGGAAAACCTGTAGCTACTAATGAATCTGCTAAAGTTTTTCTTTCAGAAACATAAATTGTTTTTCCATTCAATTGAGACTTGCTGCCATCAAAAGCAGAAAAACATTCATCCCTCATGATTTCATACACCACCCCTGCTTTCATTTTTCTATCCTGCATTAATCCAATACTTACAGCAAATGCCGGAATGCCATGAATGAAATTTGTAGTTCCGTCAAGCGGATCTATAATCCATTGCCATTCTGAATTTGTTTGGCTGATTGTTTTTTCTTCAGTAATAAATCCTGACTCGGGCAATACTTGCTTTAATCTTTCAACCAAAATTTTTTCTGCATTCAAATCAACATATGAAACCAGGTTGTTCCTGCTTTTGGTTTGAACATCTTTTTCATTGAACAAAAAATATTGTTCGCGAATAAAGGCGCCCGCCTCTTTCGCAATGCTAATTACGCTCTGAGTTAAGTTCTGTAACTCCATTTTTTTTATTATAAAAAAAGGTAGAAATTAAAAGCAATGCCGAAAAACCCAATGCGAATTGAGCGATGTAGTCACCGTACTTAACATAAAATGTTTCGCCTTTTAATACCGGCAATTCAGTCCTAATTGCAGCCGGTTTCCAATATTCAGTTTCGTTCGAGATTTCACCTCGCGAATTGATCACACAACTTGTTCCCGTATTGGCTGAGCGAATTACAAACCTGCGGGTTTCAATTGCACGAAGCGCAGCATATCGTTCGTGTTGAATATGACCTGCAGTATTTCCCCACCAACCATCATTTGTGAGAATGAAAATAAAATTAGCTCCCCTGCGAATGTATTCAGTACAGTAATCACCGAAAATGCTTTCATAACAAATCACAGGAGCAACACCTGTTGAATCATCCGAATAAAAAACAGAACGATGTTCTTGCTTTCCAAGCGAAACAGAAATTCCACCAAACTGCACCAGTAGCGGTTCCAGATATTTAAATAAGCCTGGATATGGAACACACTCCACACCCACTACCAGTTTCGATTTATGATAAATCTGTTCGTTGACTGAGGTGTCAAGTTGAATAGCAGAATTAAATGCATCGTAAAATCCGCCTTGCCCATCTTCTCTGGCAGTTATGGTTTGTTGTGAGTCATAATATTTATAAGAAGAAAATCCAGTCACCAATTTTGATTTCGGGTATGCATGAAGGAATTTTTTTATCTTTTTAATTGAAGGATCGTTTTCAAGGTTATTCAATAGAACTCCTTGAGGAATCGCTGTTTCCGGCCAGGCGATGTAATCAGTCGATGAATCTGATTGTTGTGAAGAAAGTGTAAACAAAGTTTTTAACTGCTCGTCAAGCGTTGA
>DMRR01000022.1 GCA_003455275.1 Bacteroidota bacterium
GAGATTGACTGCCCGTATGGGGCATCGATGTTTGTTTCAAAAAATTTCATCAGCGAAGTTGGTGAGATGTGCGAAGACTATTTTTTATTTTATGAAGAACTGGACTGGGCAATCAGGGCAAAACAAAAAGGTAAGTCAGTTGGCGTTTGCCTCAATAGTATGGTGTTTCATAAACAAGGAAGATCTACAGGGAAAAAAATGGATAAGCAAGCTTCGCCTTTTATCAGCTGCCTGCATTCAAGAAACCTGTTATTTTTTTACCGCAAATTTTTTCCATCACTTTACCAGATTGCTCTTTTAAGATTATTTGCAAAAGCAATGAGATCTTTTGCGAAAGGAAATACAGCAGACTTTAAAATAATTATGAAGGTGATTGCCGGATTTAAAAATTGTTCAGTGTATATTCAAAATGAGAAGTGAAATGGAAACGGCTGCTGCAAATCAAAATTCCGCCTCAATGAATGAGGAAAGTACCCGGTTAAGATTAAATTTTTGGTTGATTGCCTTGCTCATTATTTCATTCGAAACTTTGGGCCGTTCTATTTTTCTTCCGTTGCTTGGCTGGTATGAGCCATTTGTTTACTTCGGGCTACTGATTTTTTTCACTTTATTTTTTCTTAATAAGCTGGTAAAGCGACAGAATTTTAACTCACTTGAAATTTATTCAATACTGCTGATGGTTTTGCTCCCGCTTCAGTCTGGAATCAGTTCATATTATTACTGGGGGCAGCCATTGATTTTTGGAATAGGCTCGCAACGCACATGGATATTTTCTTTAGTTGCTATTCTTCTTTTTTACCAATTGCAAACACGGAAAATTACAGTTTACGAAATCAGGGATTCACTGCTCGCCAGCGCCTGGGGCTTACTGATTATTTTTTCATTGATCTATGTTTTTTTCACTCCCAAAAGATCAACCGATGTTGGATACATCAGCTGCAATGATGTGAAGGGCGATTGCACTTATGCTTTCGATGTTATTTTTCTGTGCTTTGCTTTCATTTATTATTTCATTTCGTTTGTCCGAAAAAACTCAATCCGCTATTTGATTTTTGCCTCTGCATTCCTGTTCTATATTTTTTTCCTGTACAACAAGCGTGCGCTTTCACTTTCATTGCTTGGAACTATGGGCTTATACTTTTTAATGAATGTTTCATTAAAGAAAATCATTTTTTACAGTGCACTATTTATTATTCTACTTACATCTTTAATTTCATTCCTGTACATTTTTAAGCCCGAAGTGATCACACACATGACGAATGCATATGGCGATGTGTTACAGGTAATTCAGGGCGAGCAAGTGCACGAAGCATCAGCTAACTCAAGAATCAAGAGTGTGGTAACTGTTGGACTTTTTTTGGCGGAGCACCCTAGTTCTGTAATATTCGGCAATGGCAATTGGAGCCAGAATTGGGCAGCGAGCCCTCAGTTGAGATATGGCAGATTTTACCCTTCGGATGTTGGTCTGCTGGGTTCGCTTCTTATTTATGGATTGTTGGGTATCATTCTGGTTCAATTCGAGTTTATCCTCTCCTATTGGTGGGCGCGGCAGGTGAAGGTTTACAGGAAAAATATTTTTTTTCAATCATGCCTCTTCTTCCTTTTATTTTTTTGGGTGAAAAGCATTCCTACCGGAGGAAGTTATTTTCAACCGGGACTGGGCATGCCGTTTACATTTCTCGCCGTCATTTATTTCTTTTTCTATATTGAAAAAAGAACGAACGAAAAATATTTACTCGGTTAAGCTGTGGCATGAACGAAAATTATTTTCTTCCTGATTTTTTTATAGTGGGTGCTCCGAAAGCCGGAACCACCTCGCTTTATTATTACCTGGAACAACATCCTGATATTTTTATGTCGCCGGTCAAGGAGCCGAATTATTTTTCCTTCACTGAAATTGAAAAGCAAAATCTGTATTACACTGAAAAAGGAATATCGAATTGGGAAGATTATGTTGCACTCTTCCGGAACTCATCAGGAAAAAAGGCAAGGGGCGAAGCCAGTGTTTCTTATTTGTTTTACCCGGGCGTTGCAAAAAATATTTTCAATAAAATTCCGGAAGCCAGGATCATAATCATGCTTCGCAATCCAATTGACCGTGCATTCTCACACTATGAAATGGATTACCGACTCGGCTATGTCAAATCTTCTTTTAGTGAAATTGTATTTGACAAAAACAAAAATCATTTGCGCCAAATGCAGTTTCAGCAATATGTATTATTAGGAAATTATGCTGAACAGGTGAATCGTTACTTCGAGGTGTTTGGAAAGAAGAATGTTTTTGTCGTTCTGTTTGATGATTTCAAGACCGATGCAGAAGGCGTGATAAAAAAACTCTATGAATTTCTGCAGGTTAATCCTGATTTCGAAAATGACACAGAAGAGAAACACAATATATCAGAACAACCAAGAAACAAATTATTGCTGGCACTTTACCGCACCAAGGCGATTAGAAAACTGATGAGGAAATTATTCCCGGCTTCAATAATTGCAGGAGTGAAAAAAATATTAATGACGAAAAAAAAATCCAGAAACCCCGAAGTGGTTTCATTTCTGCGGAACTATTATATGCCCGGGATTATTGAGCTCGAAAATATTTTGAATAGAAATCTGAAGAACTGGTATGAGTGAAATAGTAACCGCATTTGTTGAACCCATTGGCGGCCATCGTGGAAATGATTTTTATGATTTCGGATTATGCAAAGCCTTGAACGAGCAAGGAGTGAATGTAACATTTTTCACATGCGATGAAACAGACTTTGATGAAAAATTTTCATTCGGATTCGAAACCAAAAAATATTTTAATCGCATCTACGGAAAAGCTCCGGTCATTTTGCGCGGCATTCGGTATTTGCGCGCTATTTTCAAAACTTTAAACGAGGCGAAAAAAAAGGGAGTGCAACTCGTGCATATGCACTTCTATCATTTTTCCAGGTTAGAATTATTCATGTTGCGACAGTTTAGGCGCCATGGATTTAAAGTGGTCGGAACTGTTCATGATGTAGAGGATTTTCAGAAATTCGGAAGCGAAATCAATTCATCCAGGTATCTTCCGTTCGAAAAAAGATTAGACAGAATTATTGTTCACTCTGATTTTGCAAAGTCATCTCTTGAAAAATATTTCAAAGATTTTCCCGCCTCTCATATTCATAAAATTCCGCACGGAGATACCGATTTTCTTTTCACTGCTAATTGTTCGCGTGAAAAAGCGAGAGAGAAACTAAATCTTCCGGAACACCGTCAGCTGATTTTATTTTTCGGACAGATAAAAAAAGTGAAAGGGCTGGATGTGCTGCTTCATGCTTTTGCTCAAATGCATAAAATCAATCCTGATGCGATGTTGCTGGTAGCAGGCCAACCGTGGAAAGTGGAAGAGAATGAATTTTTCTCACTAATCAGACAACTGAACATAGGCCATAACTGTATCATGCGGCTCGAACATATACCAAGTGAACTTGTGCCGTATTATTTCCGTGCTTCCAATATTACTGTGCTTCCATACAGGAAAATTTATTCAAGTGGTGTGCTCATTCGGTCGCTTGATTATGGTGCTGCAATCGTTGCTTCCGACCTCGATGTTTTTAAAGCAGTCATTGCTGATGGTGAAAACGGAATTCTTTTTCAGTCTGAAAATGCACATGATCTTTCTGGAAAAATGTTGCATTTATTGGCTGATGAATCTTTGCAGGAAAAATTACGGACCAACGCAAAGCAAACAGCCGATGAAAAATTTTCGTGGAAACTCATTGGAGAAAAAGTTAAAGAGGTTTATAGTTTAGCGTTGAATGATGCCCCTCATACCTAATCCTTCTGCAAAGAAGAAAGGAAGGATCTCCCAAAAATTGAATAAAGAAATTCATGACTGAATCAACTGGAAATATTTTAATCACCGGCACTGCAGGAATGGTGGGTTCACACCTGCTCGAACATTTCAGCGCCACCACAAAGCGCGAATCACTCATCGGAACTTATCATTCTCCTACGATTCACCTCACCGATATACTTGATTTGTGTGTGCCGGTTGAGTTGGATGTACGCGATGCTCAGGCTGTGAAAAAAATTGTTCATGAATTCAGGCCGGAAAAAATTTTTCACCTCGCGGCACAAAGCTTTCCAACTGTTAGCTGGAAAAAGCCGGTGGAAACAATGGACATCAATGCAAACGGAACTATCAATTTGTTTGAAGCAATTGTTTCACTCAAAAAAAATTCTGACTACAACCCGGCTGTGGTAGTTGCCTGCAGCAGTGCGGAGTACGGCGCTTCGCTCACTCCTGAAAATGTTCCGGTGAATGAAAATACGGAATTGCTCCCTCTTCATCCGTATGGTGTGAGTAAGGTGGCGCAGGATTTACTCACTTACCAGTATTTCAAAAGCCATGGCATCAGAGGAATTCGTGCGCGCATTTTCAATACCACAGGCCCACGAAAAATAAATGATGCTGTAAGCGATTTCATTCAGAGGGCGCTGGATGTTGTGAATGGCAAGAGCGAAAAACTCAGAGTAGGAAACCTGAACACACAGCGCGCTATCACTGATGTACGCGATCTGGTGAGTGCGCTTGTGCTGCTTGCAGAAAAAGGAACAGCGGGCGAAGCCTATAATATCAGCGGCGACAAAGTGTATAGAATGACACAGGTGATTGAAGTAATTGAAAAAATATTTAACCGGAAGTTTCTTATTGATGTGGATCAGGCACTCATGCGCCCCACAGACGAACCTATCATATTCGGCGATTCTTACAAGTTGAAAAAAGCTACCGGCTGGAAGCAGAAAATTTCATTGGAAGAAACTGTTGGCGACATGGTAAATTATCTGCGCAGGAAGGAACTGTAGTTAGCACTGAGTTCATTCTCCAATTACATTCGTCCGCTCAAATTTTCGCAATGAAAAATTTCAAACACATCCTGCCCTTCCTTTCTTTAATTCTTTTTTCTTCTTCAATACTCACTTCTTGCAACAGTTCATCTGAACAAAATGAAAAGCATGAAGATGTAGTTGCTACTTACATGGACACTACCGTGAAACCCGGTGACGATTTTTTTAAATATGCGGTTGGCAACTGGGTGAAGAATCATCCTATCCCTGCCAGTGAAAATTCCTGGGGAATTTGGAAAGAAGTGGATGAAGAAACTTATGCCCGCATTCTTAATATTAATAAAGATGCCGCTGCGCAAACTGATGCACCAAAGGGAAGCAACACACAAAAGATTGGCGACTTCTGGTTTACCGGTATGGATTCAGCCACTATTGAATCGCAAGGCATTTCAAAACTTCAGCCCGAACTTGATCGAATTAATTCAATCACTGATTTGAATTCGCTCCTGTCTGTAATTGCACATGAAACTGTTATTGGCGCTGGTCCGCTTTTCTCCATGAACATTTATCAGGATGAAATGAACAGCGAAAAGAACATGCTGCATTTCGAGCAAGGCGGCCTTGGACTTCCCAACCGCGATTATTACTTCGATCCATCTGCGCGCTTTGTTAATATCAGAATTGAATATTTAAAGCATGTTGCCAAAATGCTGGTCTTATTAGGTGAAGATTCAGTAAGCGCAAAAGCACATGCACAAAATATGTTCAGGCTTGAAACTGATTTGGCAAAAGCAAGCCGCAAACTCGAAGACCTTCGTGATCCGTATGCAAACTATAATAAATTGACAGTTGATGATTTTTCAAAAATTGCTCCGAGCATGAATTGGAAAAATCTTTTCGAGCAGATGAACCTGAAAAATATTGACACAGTTATTGTTGGCCAACCGGAATTTTATAAGCAAGTTGAAGCGAGCATGAAGA
>DMRR01000015.1:0-2028 GCA_003455275.1 Bacteroidota bacterium
GGTTCGTAGTTATGAATGCTGAAACCAAATGGATAACAATATCCATCCCACCCAACCAAATCAAAAGGATGAAATGCGTAATGATATGGATACATCATTCCCTGCTTTTTGATGTAAATTAGAAAGTCGCCCTTCTGATCATGTGTTTCAAGTCGTTGCGGAGTTTTGATGTCACGCTCACAATAGGGTGAGTGCTCCAGCAATTGTCCCACTTCATTTAAATATCTTTTTGGAGAACGAACAGGCGAAAAAGATTCAATCACCAATAAGCGATTGTTTTGATTCTTAAATTCCATTTGATAAATCGTTCCGCGAGGTATAACCAGGTAATCGCCATATTCAAAATCAATTGCACCATAATTCGTGTGCAGGGTTCCGTTTCCTTCATGAATAAAAAATACTTCGTCAGCATCTGCATTCTTAAAAAAATAATCAGTCATGCTTTTTTGCGGAGCAGCAACAGCAATAGTGCAATCGCTATTACACATCAACACTTTTCTTGACTGCGGAAACTGTTCTGCCGGAGACACATTAAATCCGAGGAAGCTTCTATTTTGAAGTTGTTTTTGCAATGCAATCTTCGGTGAGACATCAAATGGAGCATCAACACTTTTAATTACTGTAGGCGGATGATGATGATAAAGCAGGGAATACACACTCGAAAAACCTTCAGTAGAAAACAACTGCTCTGAATAAAGCGAACCATCTGGTTTGCGAAATTGTGTGTGTCGTTTTTGGGGAATCTCTCCCATGCGCATGTAATGGGGCATTGGTGCTTTCTGATTTGGTCTGCAGCAAAAATAATGTGATCCGGCTAAGACAGATATGTATTGCATCGCGCACCTTAATTGTGCTTATTTACATTTACCGCAGAAAAATAATACAGGGTGATAATCGAAATCAAAGTTCCGGTAGTCGGTGAATCCATAAATGAAGTGACGCTGGCCAAGTGGTTGAAAAAAGATGGTGAATCAGTTGTGCGAGATGAAATGCTGTGCGAAATGGAATCAGAGAAGGCAACTTTCGAATTGAATGCAGAACAAAGCGGCAAACTGAAAATCATTGCGCAGGAAAAATCGGTTTTGAAAATTGGTGATGTGGTTGCATCGATTGATACAGAAAGTGCAGGAGTAGAATCAACTTCTTCTCCCGAAAAAAAATCTTCAACACCAAAACAAGTTGAAGAAAAAAAATCTGAACCTGAAGTTGAGCAGAAAAATATTTCGGTAGAACCAACCACTAGCCACCAGCCACCAACCACTAAACCCGGAACCCGCCGCGAGGCAATGAGTTCTCTGCGCAAAACTGTGAGTAAGCATTTAGTTGCAGCAAAAAATCAAACTGCAATGCTCACCACTTTCAATGAAGTGGACATGAGCGCGATTATGGAAATACGAGCGCAGTCGAAAGAACTCTTTAAAGAGAAGTACGGTGTGGGTTTGGGCTTCATGTCATTTTTTGTAAAAGCGGTATGCAAGGCAATCCAGGAATTTCCTGCAGTGAATGCAAGCATTGATGGCGACGATATTATTTACCACGACTACTGTGATATTTCCATTGCTGTTTCCACTCCGAAAGGTTTAGTTGTTCCTGTGATTCGCGATGCAGAAAAACTTTCGATGTCAGGAATAGAAATGAAAGTGGCTGAGCTTGCGAACAAGGGAAGAGAAAACAAACTTTCGATGCAGGAAATGAGTGGAGGAACATTCACCATTAGCAATGGCGGTGTGTTTGGATCGCTGATGTCAACACCCATCATCAACATTCCGCAAGTTGCAATTCTTGGAATGCATAAAATTCAGGAGCGACCTGTGGTGGTGAATGGAGAAATTGTAATTCGTCCAATGATGTATCTCGCGCTCTCGTATGATCACCGGATGATTGACGGAAAAGAATCTGTTTCATTCTTAGTGAAGGTGAAAGAGTATTTGGAAAATCCTTTGCAATTTATGATGAGTGAGATTTGACAACTTTTTAAAAGTTGTCAAATCTGACCCGGGACTCATCCTTCATCTATCATCCTTCATC
>DMRR01000015.1:2353-5336 GCA_003455275.1 Bacteroidota bacterium
TACTTGGGACACTTGTCCGAAATTCAAAATCCCTGAAGTATCATTTATCGGGAGAAGTAATGTCGGGAAATCATCACTCATCAATATGCTGTGCGGCAGAAAAGATTTGGTGCGCGTGAGTAACACGCCCGGAAAAACTCAGTCGCTGAATTTTTTCTTAGTGAATGATAAGTATTATATGGTGGATATGCCCGGTTATGGTTTTGCACGCGTGAGTCAGGAAGAAAGAAAGAAATGGAAACGCATGATTGATAACTATTGTTTGAAGCGCGAGCAACTCGTGAACACATTTGTGCTGGTGGATGCGCGCCACGAGCCGCAAAAAATTGATATTGATTTTATCAAAACGCTTGGCGGATGGCAAACACCTTTTGCAGTTGTATTTACAAAAGCAGATAAAGTGAAGAGCGAACAGTTGAAAGCAAACCGCGCGCTCTTCGAAAAATATTTGCTGAGCGATTGGGAAACACTTCCTCCGATTTTCGTAACCTCATCAGAAGACCAAACCGGAAAACAAGAATTGCTTGACTATATGGAGAAGTGCTACAACGCTTATGTGATTCCTCCAAAGAAGAAAGATGAGGAGTTGGCGAAGAATAAAAAACCAGCAGGTGAAAACAACAAGCGTGAATAAGAATTTTCATCAATGGAACATCAACCAGAAAATGCAGATGAGAACCAAAAAAGAGTTAGAATCCTTCTTTACATATTGCTGTTTATTGCTGTAGTTGTAAGTTACTTTTTTGTAACAAGGAAAAATGAACCATATCAAGATTCTCGAAAGACAAATGATACTTTGATTATGGTTTCGCCTTGAACATGTAGCTACCAACCACTAACCACCAACCACGAATTTCAATCCATCATAAGCCAACTCAATTCCTTCAGGTAATTCCTTATTCACTTCATCATGCAATCCCATTTGGTGGCTGATGTGAGTGAAATAAGTTTTCTCTGCTTTAAAATCATTGGCAACTGAAACTGCTTCCTCTAATGTGAAATGCGAAATATGTTTTTCGCGGCGCAGTGCATTGAGCACAAGAATTTTTGTTCCGTAAATTTTTTTCTTTTCTTCTTCCGGAATCATGTTCGCATCCGTGATGTAAGTGAAATCACCAATGCGAAAACCAAGAACAGGCAAGCGGTGATGGAGCACACGAATCGGTTGCAGCTCTATTCCCGCCGCAAAAAATTTTTCGGAATAATTTATCGTGTGAAAATTCAGCTCAGGAATTCCGGGGTAATTTCTTTCTTCAAAAATGTAAGAGAACTCGCGGCGCAAAACCTGCTGCGTAAATTCAGTTGCATAAACTTCCGTTGGCTGCTGCATGAAGTAATTGAAAGCACGGATGTCGTCCATTCCAGCTGTGTGATCTTTATGTGAGTGAGTGAACACGAGCGCATCAAGCCGCTTCACATTTTCGCGCAACATCTGCTGGCGGAAATCAGGACCGCTGTCAATGACCAAAACTTTTCCATCTTGTTCAATCATGATGGAAGCACGCAGTCGTTTGTTTTTGGAGTCAGATGAATTACAGATTTCGCACGGGCAGCAGATTACAGGAACACCCTGAGAAGTGCCGGTGCCGAGGAAGGTGATTTTCACACTTCAAGTTTTGCCTGCAGAAACGGAAGAAGCATTTGAGTTTCTTTTTCGTCAAGCAATGAGAAATTAATATCAAGCTCCGGAATCATTTCCAGAAAAGAATTGATGCGAGATTCGATATCGAAATATTTATTCACTACCACAACTCTTTTTTCCTGTAAGATGCAAAATCCACTCTTGAAGGTTCCTTTCTCATAACGAATGGTGTAATTGCTTTCTTTCAGAATGTTCTCAATTTTTTGAAGCGTAGCCGGTGTGTATTTGAACATGAATTATTTTTTTCTGCAATCAAAGATGAACGCAATCATGAGTGAAGGCAAAAAGTTTTATCAAAAGTTATTAGTGGAAAAGTGTGGGTGGTTTGTGTGAGTGCATAGCTTGAATTAGGTTTGACCTCATGCACAAAAAATTATTTCTGTTCTCAATTTTTCTTCTCACCACCACTTTTTCATTCGCACAATTCAAAGGAGGATTTTACGCGGGCTTCAATGGCTCGCAGGTTGATGGAGATAACTATGCCGGTTATTACAAATTGGGATTGAATCTTTCTGCAGCGGTTGAATTTCCGTTATCAGATTATTTCGGAGTGAGTATGGAAATTTCTTATTCACAAAAAGGAAGTCAGTCGAAACCGGTTCAGGGAATTCCGCGAGCATATTTTCTTAAATTGGATTATGTAGAAGTACCTTTCATGCTGAACTATCATGATCAGAAAAAAACTACACTTAGCATAGGTGCCAGTGTGAATCGGCTGGTTAATCAATATGAAGAAATAGGACCATGGTCCGGCGGAGTTTCGCGTCCAACCGGTATCCGTGATTTAAATAATTTCTCTTATGAATTCAAAGCAGGGGGCTCTTATCAGTTGAACAATCATTTTCTGTTCAATGTGATTTACTCTTATTCTATCACAAGAATGGGGACTTCTGAAGACAGCCGCTTCCTGAATTTTGGTATGTATAATAACTTGCTTGAGTTCAGAATTGGTTACCTGATAAAAGGGCAAGCTGCTAAATAATTTTTATTTCCTTTTGAAAGTGAGCGCCGCAATAGCTGACAGTCCTACTCCCCATATCATAGAGAATACAAACAGCAGGAGATAAGAGAGAGCGGAGCCATTAAAACTGAATTCAAGTTCTGCAAGTGAGTCATCAATTTCTTTTTGTGAAGCATTTCGTGCATGAAGTTGTTCGAGTGTAAAAGCTTTCAGCGAATCATAAAATCCCGGATTGACGAAGTGCTGATAAAATGCAATAATGAGAGTGAAACCAAGACAATAAATAATTGAAAACTGAATTCCGGTTCTGAATCCTTGTCGATAATTCATAGTCCCGTTAAGGTTTTTTCTTTCAAGAAAAACTACATAGAAGATAAGAA
>DMRR01000197.1 GCA_003455275.1 Bacteroidota bacterium
AGGAAGTGAAGGTGTAAAGCAATATTTTAATGAACGAAATTTTAGTTGGCTTCAATCGTTTATGAATAAAAATATTTTATATGAAAAAAATTCTATTCACTTTATTGTTTTTTGTTTTGACTTTTCAAATAAGTTTTTCCTGCGGAAACTTTTACTATACACTGGATCGCGAAGGAAATTTTCATGAAGCAGATGACATACTTGAACCATTCAATAAAAATTTCAAACTTCCATTGAATGTTCAGAAAATGAAATTGCTTCTCGCAAAACTGAAGAAGGAAAAATCATACATGCTCCTTTCTGACTATTCGCTTTGTCTTTTAAAACTTGGAAAAACGAATGAAGCAGTTGCCATGCTCGCTGAGCTGGAAAAGCACTATCCCGGAGAATACAAGATTGCATCAAATCTTGGAACAGCTTATGAATTGAGCGGACAAAATGATAGCGCACTTAAATACATTAATCTCGGGTTGAAACTGAACCCACTTGATCACGAAGGCAGCGAATGGATTCATGCAAAAATTCTTGAAACAAAAATTGCTATGAGCAAATCTCCGGATTATCTGAAAACACATTCAGTGCTTTCGCTAACTGAAACACAAAAACATGACAGCGCTGTTCGCGCACAACTGACGCTGCAGTTGCGCGAGCGCTTTCCGTTTACTCCTGCACCAAATCCACTGATGGCGCAGTTACTTATTGAATTAGGAGATTGTTGTGCCAATACCAGTTCTATCGAATATGCAAAAGCCATTTATCAGATTGCAAAAAATTATTACGGAGCAAATTCTCCGGAGTTAGATGCAAAAATTAATGAGATGCAAAAACTGGTGAATAAATATTTGAATAAGCAACCGGCGACTACTGGTGAAGAGCACGGAGCAGTGATGAAAATGGGAGTATTGAAATACACTCAACTCATTCAGGATAATCAAATCCAGAATTATAAAATTGACTGGAGTAAAATAATTGCCAATCCAGATTCACTTCTTGCTATGGTGGATTTAACACTCACGGTTCCGGAAGCCATTCAGCTTTCAGAAAAAAATCCGAACGACAGTCTCAAGTTCAAACATGATATTTCAATATCAGCTTCTGACGAAAAACATACTGAAAAGCAAAACGATTTTAGCTGGATAAAATACTTTTCAATAGGAGCGATTTCGATGACTCTATTCTTGATACTGAGAAAATATATTTTGAGAAAGCAGCAGAAATAAAAACAGTAAACCGAAATCAGTATTTCACGCAAATCATATTGAACATCTTATCGTGGAAGCACTGCTTACTCGGATTGAAAAGCATAAACAAACAAGATGCAAATGCCGGAAGAACCGGTGCTACGACTATTCCGAGCACATAAGGAAATAAGAGAGCAGGTGCAGAAAGCATAATGAAAACCAGGTAAACCCATGCACGCGCAGCGCAGGTGAGAAATCGTAAATTCCCTCTGTCTTCATCATCGTTCACCATTTTGATTCGAAAAATTCTTTTGCCAATTGTTCCTCCAGTGCTTTCAAGAATGGGTGAATAAAGCGTTACCCATAACATGATTCCAAAGGCGGGAAGTGCTTGTGTCAGTCCATTAATGATGAAGTCTGCATCTTGTGGAGTGTCATGTCTGATAAACGAAAAGGCAGAATAAGAAATTCCAATTGCGATTCCAGCCACAATGAGCATATCAATTAATCGGGCAATTGTTCGCTGAAAAAAATTAGCATAACGAACAGGTTGTTCATCGTTTTCAACTTGCTTAATTATTCTGCTAAGAAGTTTATCAATTGGGTCAGGAGAGGATGGTTGCGAAGTTTCTTTTATCATTTGTTAATCGTAAGGCAAATGCAAACTAAAACTAAAATCTTTATTCATGAGATACTATTCCTTTTCCCCAGTTCAATCACCTCCGGGTTTTTCACCATGCCATTTTCAATTTGAAACCGGACCATGGTTCGCATAATATGGAACCCGTGTTTTCCTGCTGCACCGGGATTTATATGAAGCAGTTTCAGTTTATCATCATACATAATTTTCAAAATGTGGGAATGACCGCAGATGAATAATTGTGGCGGATGATTTTTTATTTCTTCCCGAACCCTGAAATCATAATTACCCGGATATCCCCCGATATGAGTGATGAAAACATCTAACCCTTCAGCCTTAAATCGTAAATGCTCCGGGTATTTTTCGCGGATATATTTTCCATCAATGTTTCCGAACACGCCGCGAACCACAAAATTTTTTTCAAGTTGTTGAGCCACTCCTTCTCCCCAATCTCCAGCGTGCCAAACTTCATCAGCATCGGAACAGTGTTCAATAATTCTGTCATCCAGATATCCGTGTGTATCAGAGAGCAACAAAATTTTTTTCATATAAACAATTGCCCGATTCAGATTTGAATCCGCTCGCGAATCAGGTCGTTATATTGAAGAACCTTAATGATTTCACCATTCTTCATTTCATAAATGCGATCGCATTTTTTTAAGGTGGTGTAGCGATGCGCAATCATGAGCATGGTTTTTTTCTGAGCAAATAAATTGTTGATGGTTTCAATTATTTCATTCTCAGTTTCATTATCGAGTGCGCTTGTGGCTTCATCAAAAAGAATGATTTCGGAATTATGATAGAGTGCGCGCGCAATTGCAATCCGTTGCTTTTGCCCCCCGGAAAGTTTTCCTCCTTTTTCACCGATACCGGTATGGATTCCATTTGGCAGCGTGCTGACAAAAGAACTTAACGAAGCTTTCTCAATGCATTCCCAAACTTTTTTTTCATCTATCTCATGTTCATCTTTCCCGAAAGCAATATTTTGAGACAGAGACGCATCAAGCAGATAATAATCCTGCCTCACATATCCAATCATTTGTCTCCATCCGCTTACTTCATTTTTTTTGAGCGGAACATCATCAACCAGCAGTTCGCCGCTTTGCTCTTGTATTAATCGTAAAATGATATTGAACAAGGTAGTCTTCCCGCTTCCTGATGTTCCTATAAATCCAACAATCTCACCTTTCTTCACTTCAAAGGAAATATTGTTCAGTGCCTTTTGGTTGCTTCCCTTGTAAGCATAATTTACTTCTTTCATTCTGATTGATTTATTGAAAGAAGGAATCTCGGTGGGCCTGTCATCAGCCAGTAATTCTTTTGCCTGGCTGTACGGAACATCGCGCATTATATCAAAAACATATTGGCTGGATTTGATTTTTACAATGGCAACTATGATTCTGTTGAATGAGGGGAGAAGGCGGAAAGCCGCGGCGGCGAAAATGGTGAGGAACGACAGGAACTGCTGATCAATTGTATGTGTGATTAAGGAATAAATGAAAATGATAAATATCCCAAGTAATGCAACAACTTCGATATAACGATTCGGAATGTTATCCAGCAATGCGAGACTGGCATAAGAAGTATTCAGTTTTTTCTGCCGTTCAAAAAATTTATCGAGGTAAAACCGGACCTTGTTAAGCAGTAGTGCATCCACATATCCATGAATACTTTGATACAGGTATTGATACATTCTGTTTCTCTCTGCATTTTTTTCTTTCCCCAGAGCCATTGACCGGTTTCTTACTGCTCTGTAAAAAAACGAAGTGGATGGAATAAGAATGACTGAAAGAAGAATCAGTAATTTGATATCGACAATTGATATTAAGGTAATCATGAGCAGCACCACCATCATTTCAGAAAGGAGGTTTTGCATAGGCACAACAATGCCGGTTGAAAGATCCGTAGGAATCGTTGCAATGTTAGAAGCATAAAGAGTGCTGTTACCTGAAACAATTTCAGTGAAATCTGTTTTATAAAACTGATTAAATTTTCTTACGGAAAGATCATAAGAAATTTCGTAAGAAAATTTCAACTGAATGTAATTCAACCTTACAGCAAGAAGATTTTTAAGAATAAAAAGCCCTACGAGCGAAGTAAAAACAACAAGAACGAATATTTGAGGAGAAGAGAAACCAAAGTAAGTGTAAACTGAATGTATATATGGATTGGTCTGAATCTTTTCTGGATTCGCAGCGATGTAAACTACAGGAATTACTGAAGCTAGTCCAAAAACATCCATCGCAGCAATAAACAATGTCAGAAAAATCATGCGTATGGATTTGCGACGCTGTGCCGGAGAAAACAGCAAAAACATTTCGCGCAGTGTATAAGCAACCAGATTTTTCGATAACCAGTTTTTCACTTTCAGTTTTTCAGTTCATTAATCAATTGATTCAACTCGATTGTCACTACTCCGGGTTTTTCACAAACCAATCCCCCGGCCAGATTGGCAAGATAAGCTGCATCGTTCATTTCGGCTCCGGCGCACATGGCGGCAGCAACAACTGAAATTACAGTATCTCCTGCTCCGCTTACATCCGCCACATTGCGTATATGCGCATCAAGCATATATCCATTTTTTCCATCGTGAATGAATGCTCCTTTTTCACCTAATGTAATAAAAGTATTTTGGTGATGAAGTTGCCTTTTTAATTGTTCGTGAGCCAGTGTAAGGTCAGTAGTATCAGCCATAACTATCCGGCCTAGTGCTTCAGAAACTTCACGGAGATTGGGTTTGAAAAGAGTAGCATTCCTGTAACTGAAAAAATTATTTTTCTTCGGATCTACGAAAGTGGCAATTTTATTTTTCGAACACAGTTCAATTGCACGGGGGATAAAGGATTTGGTAAGCACACCTTTGTTATAGTCTTCAAAAATTACAGCATCAACTTTTTTTGATTCAATATTTTTTTTCAGCAAAGAGAAAAGTTGTTCTTCATCATTTCTGGAAATATCATGAGTGGCCTCTTCGTCAAATCGAATCATCTGGTGATTTTTACTGAGCACCCGCGATTTTACTGAAGTAATTCTGGTTGCACTTTGTATAATGCCTGATGAATCAATTTCAGAATCACTGAGCAGCAAGATTAATTTTTTTCCCTCTTCATCTCTTCCGGTTACAGAAAGTAGAACCGGAACAACCCCAAGCGCTTTCAGATTAAGAGCCACATTTGCTGCACCACCCAATCGGCTTTCTTTTTTGTGAATGGAGACAACTGGCACCGGAGCCTCAGGCGAAATTCTGTCAACACTTCCCCACAAATAGCGATCGAGCATTACATCGCCAATCACCACGATACGGAGAGAAGGAAATTTGCTAAAAATTTTTTCTGAAGATTTCATCGCCTGCGGGCGAATATATCTTGCAGACATGAAGTTAGCGTAACGCTTCAATCGTATTGCTTAACTATAATTTGCATTTTAGCGCGCTTAGCAAAAACATACGATTGCAACTGCCTGAAAAATTTTTGAAAAGATTGGATGAGCAATTCAGAAATCAATCATCTGAATTGAAAGAATCATTTTCATTGCCTCCCGCCACCAGTATCCGGATTCATCCTAATAAATTGAAGAGTTATTCAGCTGAAAAAATTCCCTGGAGTGAGTTCGGGTTTTATTTAAAAGAGCGCCCATTGTTCACCATTGATCCGTTATTGCATGCCGGGTGTTACTATGTGCAGGAAGCCAGTTCCATGTTTATGGAGCAGGTATTTACTCAACTGTTTTCCGAAAATGAAAAAATTATCGTTCTCGATTTGTGTGCCGCCCCCGGAGGAAAAAGTACCCATATAGCTTCGTTACTTAATTCTAAAAGTGTTCTGGTCTCAAATGAAATAATTCAATCGCGTATTCCGGTATTGAAAGAGAATATCATTAAGCAAGGAACCGGGAACATCATGATTACAAATAGTGATGCAAAAAATTTTGGAGCATTGAACGAAGTGTTTGATTGTATCGTGCTTGATGCACCGTGCAGCGGCGAAGGACTATTCCGGAAGGATAAAAGAGCAATCAGTGAATGGAGTGAAGAGAATGCTCATCATTGCTCGATTCGGCAGAAAAGAATTTTAGATGATGTGCTTCCATGCCTCAGGCAAAATGGTTTGCTCATTTATTCAACCTGCACTTTCAATCCTGAAGAAAATGAAATGCAATTGAAATGGCTGAAGGAAAGTTTTGGGTTCACTGGTGTAAGATTGAAAATAGATCGCGATTGGAATATTGATGAATGGAATGAAGATGATTTGTATGCTTATCGCTTTCTCCCTAACAAATTAAAAGGCGAGGGTTTTTTTCTATCTGTAATGCGGAAAACTGAATCAAATAATTTTTCTGAAACAGTCTATGACTCCAAAACCGATTACGCCAATTTGCCCAAAAAATATTCTCAGGCTTTTTTTCAGAATGCTGTATTAATAAATGAGAATGAAAATATTTACGAATGGAAGAAAAAAATATTTCTGTTAAACACTGCACAAATAGAACTTCTGAAAATAATTGGCAGCGATATCAAAATTATTTATGCCGGAATTGAATTGGGTGAAATAAAGCAGAATCAAGAAATTCCTTCGGAGGCTTTAGCGCTTTTTGACCGGGTCAATATTTCAAATTTCAATACCGTGAGCTTAACCACTGAACAAGCCTTGAGTTTTTTAAGAAAAGATGCCTTCAATATTTCCAGAATTGAAAAAGGATGGTTGCTTGCTCAATATGAAAATCATCCGCTTGGTTGGCTTAAATCACTTGGTAACAGAATGAATAATTATTTTCCTACCGAATGGAGAATCAGGAATTATTGAGAATTATTTTTTACGCAACATTCCATTTTCATTTC